>NZ_CP025572.1:1804715-1876948 GCF_018336975.1 Marinomonas sp. CT5
AACTTGGGATTCTTTTTACGCGCCTGAGGTGAGACGGTCATACGCCATAAAGCATCTCCGTCACCGTATTCTTCGACGACCTCATACACAGTATTACTGCGTTTAGGTATCAACCAATGCCGCTCATTGCCTTCATCCATTAAAGTATGCATTAGATTGGCACTCCAGAAGTTCCGGTCTAGCAATGTGGTGCTGCGATCAGGAATTTTATCGAGCATGGCTTCTGCCAAAGGTGTTTCAGCTGTTTGATAGTTGCCCACTTGAGCATCTAAAATGACATGGGAATGTGTATTCATCAGCGCGACACAACGTAGTAGCGGATAAGCACTTTGTTTTACGGTTGCGTTGCTGGCACTACCAAAATGCGCTTGTAGGTCGGGCGTGTCAGGCGTACGAAAAATAACCCCATCCATAGCGAAAACTTGTAACCCTTGCCAATCATCCTGAGCAAATCGTTCATTAGCCCAATGCTCACCAGTGCGCTGAAAAAGCCATTGCATAGGACTAGCTCCAAGGCGCTGCCTTGCTTGGGATATCCCGCTTTTAGCAATAAGTTGCTCAGAAGAGAGCCCTTCAGAACATATATTTAATCGTCTAGCCACTTCCTCAATCGACTCATCTCGAAAAAGAGCCATACCTAGGACCAGCCAAAGAACTTGGTCTTCAGGTAATCGGCGGCGCCTAATGGTTGCTTTTGAAGAAAGCGTTAATGCCGATTCAATCCATTTGACAGGTATGTTTTGAGTGAAAGTTGAATGATTCGAGAAGGAATGAAGTTCATCAATACTGAGTAAGAGCTGTTGAATAGACACAAAAAAATCCGATTAAGACATGCTTAATCGGATTTTCTGAGGCTGTTCAATTAAATGCAACCCTTAAGTGAACAGCATTACCCCATTGCCTCCCATGCTCATGCAAGAGTTAATCGGGCATCATGAATATTATAACGACCTAAATGAACGCGTTGCGAGACAGGACGAAAAACTCAAAAAACTGATTGATAGTCATAGTTATGCTCAACTTCTTATGTCTATCCCTGGTGTAGGGACACTGACAGCGGCACAGTGCTTATCGGATATCCCCAACGTGAACGAATTTAAAAATGGACGGCATTTTTTTGGGAAGTGGATTGTGGCGTTGCGAGCAAAGAAACCTTTTAACGTTGCCGTGGTGGCATTGGCGAATCAGTTAGTACGAATAGCTTGGTCAGTATTAAAGACACAACAAGCGTTTGAAATAAGAGTATAACCCGAGTTTGCAGATGATAAAAAAGATGACAGAACAGTCAGACCACTAGATTGAAGGCCTGACATAAAAAACAGCAGAAAATGCTATGTTTTTTTTGAGGACAATCTAGCTCAAACCAACCTCGTTATCGAAAATATCATTTGCAATAACGAGGCGGACCATGCATTATTGTTTCTAAAATGACATTAGCTGTCTTTAACTGCGTAAATGCCCTTTAGGTTTCTAAAGAAACCTTTGTAGTCCATGCCATATCCGAATAAGAAGCGATCAGTGACATCTGTTCCTATGTAGTCAGGAGTCATGTCTGTTTTTCTGTCATGTAGTTTGTTGATCACTGTTGCTGTATAGACACCACTTGTTTCTTGGTCTTCTAGCCATTTGATAATAGCTTGAAGGGTGTGTCCTTGATCGAAAATGTCATCAACAACCAGAACGTGTCTGTCTTTTAATTCAGTTTGAGGGTAGCTTAGCCAATTTAATGATGTGCCTTCTGTTTCCATTCCATAGCGAGTCGCATGAATATAATCAAGCTCTAATGGAAAGTTTAAGCGTTCTATTAGAGCAGCTGTAGGAATGAGTCCGCCATTCATCACACAAAGAACAAGAGGGAGCTTATCTGCTAGATCTGTTGTTATTTGTGTTGCCATCTTATCAAGGGCTTCGTTAAGTTTTTCCTCGTCGACTAAGCAATCTGCTTCATCTAAAATTTTGTTTAGGTTGTGGATTGTGTTCGTCATAGTGAGCCCTATCGTATAATTTTGCGCGATTTTACATTAATCCTGACCAGATGCTAAGTTTTTTACATTGTGTAGTGTTGCGCAAAGGCATATTGACGCGAGAACAATTAACCAAGAGCTTTGCAACCAGATAAGAAAAATCGGAATGGCTGCGAATGCGCCATAAACTACTTGGTAGTTTGTGAAAAATTGTGCGAATGAGCTAAATATAGTGTTAAGAATATATAGACCGATGCTCCCAGCTAAGGCGGAAATAGCTGCCCATTTTATTGAAACCTCCGCATTTGGTGTTAAGAAGTTTAGGGTTAAGAGCATTAAAAAATATAATCCGACGGTGCCAAGCTCAAGTAAATAGTGAATTAATGCATTTGTTTGGGTGTCATAAATTTGTATGGAAATTAAAGTGCCATATAAACTGAGTGAGCTAGCGAAAAGAATTGGCCCTAGAGTCAGAATGGCCCAATATGTTAGTAATCTTTCTCTGATTTTTCGTGTCTTTTTTATTTCCCATATAGATTGAACGCTGCTTTCAAAGTTGTTTAGTAAAAGTAGAGCTGTTACAAAAAGGGCGATTAGTCCTGCGATAGGTAAGTTTTTTGTTTGTGTTGAGAATTTGATCAAATAGGGCAGCATTGTATCGCTGGTTCCGGGGGCTAGGTGCTTTTCAATAAGAGAAAATAGTTGTGATTGCATCGCTTCTAAGGCAGGTGTAAAGCTTAGTATGCCGACAATAATGGTAATAATTGGTACGGCTGCAAGGAGGCTAGATAAGGTTAGCTGTGCAGCTTTCTGTGAAAGATTACTTTTTTTAAATCTTGCAATGGTCAGGTGTCCATATCGCTTAAGGGTGAGTGTAAGGTATCTTAGGTGTTCAGGCATGATCATTGAACTCTATAAAGTGAATATAATGATATTACAGCTTAAGGTACAATATTGAAAACTTCACTTTTATGCACATTGCACAAACATAGTGCAATACGACTCCTTTTGGCGCATTGTACTTGTGCTATCAGAATTCTACTTGTATTATTCGCCTTGTTCCTTTTGTGATATTTGTGCTGCGGATTAGTAGATCTAAGCTATTCTAGGTTCCATAGTTGCAAATAGTCATTTTTAGCCCAGTTTACTGGGCTTTTTTATGTCTATTAGTTGACGATTGCTATTCCATCTCTATAATAGCCCACCACATGAAATGTAATGACCTTAGTTCCGTTAGCTCAGTTGGATAGAGCAACCGCCTTCTAAGCGGTAGGTCACTGGTTCGAATCCAGTACGGAGCACCATTTCAGTCCATTACTTTAATTAATTTTATTTAGGTTTTGTTGGCTGTAATTGAATAGATGTCTCGTTGATAACGAGGCTGCCAACAAATTAAAGCAAGTTCCCGAGAGGAAGTTTTATGCAAGTTTCTGTAGAGACAACGTCTCCAATCGAGCGCGTTCTAACAATCAGTGTTCCAGCTGCTCGTGTTGACGAAAAAGTAAATTCTGAAGTGGCTAAAACAGCGAAAACAATTCGCATTGATGGTTTTCGTAAAGGAAAAGTTCCAGTAAGTGTTGTTAAGAAACGCTACGGACAAGGTATTCGTATCGATGCTGTAGAGCAAATAATGCGTGATGCGTATGTGGAAGCGATTCAAAAAGAATCTATTCAGCCAGCAGGTATGCCTTCAATAGAGCCAAAGAATTTTGCTGAAGGTGTTGATCTTGAATTCACTGTTAAAGTAGAAGTCTACCCAGAAGTAACTTTGGCTGATAATTCTGCAATTAAAGTTGATCGTGTTGTGTCCGATGTGACTGATGCCGATGTTGATACGATGCTAGAAACGTTGCGTAAGCAGAATGCTGAATGGGCAGCTGTTGAACGTGAGTCTGCTGATGGCGATCAAGTAACAATCGATTTTGTTGGGTATCTAGGCGACGAGGCTTTTGAAGGCGGTGCAGCTGAGGGTCATAAATTGGTTCTTGGTTCCAATACTATGATCCCTGGTTTTGAGTCTGGTATTCTAGGTGCTAAAGCTGGCGAAGAGCGCACAATTAACGTAACTTTCCCAGAAGATTACCAAGCTGAAAATTTGAAAGGTAAAGAAGCGACTTTCAAAATCACTGTGTCTGAAGTTGCAGAACAAATTCTTCCTGAGCTAAATGATGCTTTTGTTGAGAAGTTTGGTTTAGAAGAAGCGACACTTGATGCTTTGCGTGTTGAAGTTCGTAAGAATATGGAGCGTGAGCTCAATCAGGCGATTAAGGCTAAGCTTAAAAATGCCTTGTTTGAAGGTCTTTCTTCAATCAATGAGGTTGAGGTTCCTTCGGCTCTTATTGATCAAGAAGTTGATGCTTTACGTAAGCAAGCTGCTCAGCAATTTGGTGGTCAGGGGTTTGATGCTTCTCAGTTACCAGCAGAATTGTTCCAAGACGAAGCCAAAAAACGCGCTAAGTTAGGTCTTTTGATTTCTGAAGTCATCAAGCAAGATGATATGAAGGTTGATGATGATCGCGTTCGTGCTTTCTTGGAAGATATGGCTCAGGCTTATCAAGAGCCTCAGCAAGTTATCGATTATTATTTAAAGAATAAAGAGCAGTTAGCACAAGTTCAATCTGCTGTACTTGAAGAGCAAGTTGTTGATAAACTGTTAGAATCTGCCCAAGTTACAGAAGTAACATTGGGGTATGAAGACGCTATTAAGCCAAATGCCCAAGCTGAAGAGGCTGGGGAAGAAGCATAAGACAAGTCTTATCTTTTTTAATAAGGTCGACATAGCGAATGCTATGTCGACCTTTTTATTTTAAGGAATGTGAAATGAATTTGACGAATCCAACTACCGGTCCAGTTGCAATCACAAGTAATGGCCTTGTTCCAATGGTAATAGAGCAAACTGCTCGTGGAGAAAGGTCGTTTGATATTTATTCACGCTTGCTTAAGGAGCGAGTGATTTTTTTAGTTGGTCAAGTTGAAGATCACATGGCTAACTTGGTGGTGGCTCAACTGTTATTTTTAGAGTCAGAAAACCCAGATAAAGATATTCATTTGTATATTAATTCTCCTGGTGGTTCTGTCACGGCTGGTATGTCAATTTATGATACTATGCAGTTTATTAAGCCAGATGTTAGCACCATGTGTATAGGTCAGGCTGCTAGCATGGGAGCTTTGTTGTTAACCGCTGGTGCTGCCGGTAAGCGTTATTGTTTGCCAAATTCTAGAGTCATGATTCATCAACCTTTAGGTGGTTATCAGGGGCAGGCCTCAGATATCGAGATTCATACTCGTGAGATATTAAGCATAAAGCATAAATTAAATGAAATTATTTCGTTTCATACAGGCAAACCAATTGAACAAGTTGCTATTGATACTGATCGTGATAACTTTATGAATCCGGAAACGGCAAAAGAATACGGTTTGATTGATGATATTTTGCAGAAACGAACAGTTTAAAATAAAGGGTGGAATAAATGTCGGATGATAATTTTAGCCGTGGCGACCACTCCGATCGGTTATTGTATTGCTCTTTTTGTGGAAAGAGCCAAGATGAAGTAAAGAAGCTTATTGCAGGTCCTTCTGTTTATATATGCAATGAGTGTGTTGATTTGTGTAACAACATTATTACACAAGAGTTGTCTCAGATTAGTGAAGATGGTGAGTCAAGTGATGAATTACCGACGCCAGCTAAATTAAGCGCGGCTCTTGATGATTATGTTATTGGTCAAGATAAAGCTAAAAGAGTGTTGGCGGTTGCTGTCTATAATCACTATAAGCGATTGCGCCATCAGGGCAAGACTGATAACAGTATTGAACTCGGTAAGAGCAATATTTTGCTTATTGGTCCTACTGGTAGTGGTAAGACATTATTAGCTCAGACCTTAGCGCGTGTTTTGGATGTACCTTTTACTATTGCTGATGCGACCACGTTAACAGAGGCTGGGTATGTAGGTGAAGATGTTGAGAACATTATTCAGAAACTATTACAGAACTGTGATTACGATGTAGAAAAAGCGCAGCGTGGCATTGTTTATATTGATGAGATAGACAAGATCTCTAGAAAATCTGATAATCCGTCTATTACTCGAGATGTTTCTGGTGAAGGTGTTCAACAAGCCTTACTCAAGTTGATTGAAGGAACTGTTGCTTCTGTGCCTCCGCAAGGTGGAAGGAAGCACCCTCAACAAGAGTTTTTACAAGTAGATACTTCTAATATCTTGTTTATTTGTGGTGGTGCATTTGCTGGTCTAGAGCGTGTTATTAGTGAAAGGACTGAGAAAAGTAGTATTGGCTTTTCTGCTACTGTGAAAAGTAAGGAGGAGGGTAAGACCTTTTCTGAAGCGGTTCATCGTGTAGAAACGGAGGATTTGGTTAAGTTCGGTTTGATTCCTGAGTTTGTTGGTCGTTTACCAGTTGTTGCGACGCTTTCAGAATTGGATGAAGAAGCCTTAATGACAATTCTAAGTCAACCTAAGAATGCTTTGGTTAAGCAATATCAACATCTTTTTGAGTTAGAAGGTGTTGAGCTGGAATTCACACCAGAGTCTCTACGTGAAGCAGCTAAACTTGCCTTGGAGCGTAAAACAGGTGCTCGTGGCTTGCGCAGTATCTTAGAGTCCTCTTTATTGGATTGTATGTATGAACTTCCTACTCGTAGTGATGTTGCGAAAGTAGTGATGGATGCGGGTTCAATTCGTGGTGATTCAGCTCCTCTCATGGTACTTGAAAACGAAGAGTTAGCTAAAAAAGCTTAGTTTTAGATGGTTTGAAGATGTTGAATAGGCCGATTTTGAGTTTTTATACTTAAATTCGGCCTTTTTTATGATGTATCGCTTTTTAATTCTGTATAGACTGAGTTCAGATGTATCAGAAGCTTGTAATTTCGAGCTTTGCCCTTATCTCTTTCCTAATCAATGTTGAATTATTTAAAGTGCGCTTAACGTGATGCGCCCAGATTGGAAGAAAATATGTCAGATTCCTTGCTCCTGCCAATGCTGCCTCTTCGTGATGTGGTTGTATATCCTCATATGGTGCTGCCTTTATTTGTAGGGCGTGCTAAATCTATTGCGGCTTTAGAGTCTGCGATGGAAAGCGATAAACAAGTTTTTCTTGTCGCTCAACAGGATGCTTCTAAAGATGATCCTGCGCTAGAAGATCTTTACTCAATTGGTACAACAGCGAAAGTTATGCAGCTTCTACGTTTACCTGATGGCACAGTTAAAGTGCTTGTCGAAGGCGGTAAGCGTGCACGTCTTGAAAAAATGGAAGAGTCCGATGGAGTGGTTTTAGGCCAAGTTGTAGAGCTTGAGCTTCTAGAAGAAGATCAAGCCGAGCATGGCGTTATTCGTAATGCTCTGCTCAAACAGCTTGATGAATATGTTGCGGGAAGTAAACGCATCCCAGCTGAGGTTGTGGCTTCTTTAAAATCTATCGATGACCTTGCTAAGTTGATTGATAATATCACTGGCCACATGAGCCTTAAGCTTGAAGATAAGCAGAAAGTGTTAGAGATAGATTCTTTAACTGGCCGTGGTGAGTATTTAATTGGTTTGATGGATGGGGAGTTGGATATTGCTCATCTTGAAAAAAGTATTCGTAGTCGCGTTAAAAAGCAGATGGAAAAGAGTCAACGTGAGTACTATCTGAACGAGCAAATGAAAGCTATTCAGAAAGAGCTTGGTGATATGGAAGATGGTGGCAATGAGCTAGACCAGTTGCAAGAAAAAATCACTGAAGTTGGAATGTCTGATGAGGCAAAAGATAAAGCTGAAGCTGAATTGAAAAAGCTTCGTATGATGTCTCCAATGTCTGCTGAGGCGGCTGTTGTTCGAGGTTATATTGATTGGTTAACATCTTTACCATGGAAAAAACGTAGTAAAGTTAGAAATGACCTTGCTTATGCTGAAAAAGTGTTAAACCAAGATCATTATGGTTTGCAAGATGTTAAAGAGCGTATTCTTGAGTTCTTGGCTGTGCAGCAGCGAGTAAAAAAAGTGAAAGGGCCTGTTTTGTGCTTGGTTGGGCCTCCAGGGGTTGGTAAAACATCGTTGGGACAATCTATTGCCAAAGCTGTTAACCGCAAGTATGTTCGGATGGCGCTTGGTGGTGTGCGTGATGAGGCTGAAATACGCGGTCACCGTAGAACGTATATTGGTTCTATGCCTGGTAAGTTGCTACAAAAATTGGCGAAGGTGAAAGTTAAAAATCCACTCTTCTTATTGGATGAAATAGATAAGATGGGCATGGACCAGCGAGGTGATCCTGCTTCTGCATTGTTGGAAGTGTTAGATCCCGAACAAAATCATACGTTCAATGACCATTATCTTGAAGTGGATTTTGATTTATCAGATGTAATGTTCATTTGTACGTCTAATAGTATGAATATTCCAGGGCCTCTTTTGGATCGTATGGAAGTTATTCGCATTCCTGGTTATACCGAAGATGAAAAACTGAATATTGCAAAGCGTTACCTTTTACCAAAACAAATTAAGTTGGCTGGTCTAAAAGAGACTGAGATTCAAGTTACTGATGATGCTTTAATGGATGTTATCCGTTACTACACTAAAGAAGCTGGTGTTCGCGGTTTAGAGAGAGAGTTAAGTAAAATTTGTCGGCGAGTGGTGAAAAAGCAGGCTCTAGGTAGCAAAAAATCATCCAAAGCGGTTGAAGTTACCAATGAAAATTTGGAAGATTTTTCTGGTATTCATAAATTTAGTTATGGAAAAGCAGAAGAAAAAAATCAAATTGGACAGGTTACTGGGCTCGCGTGGACTTCAGTTGGTGGTGAATTATTAACCATTGAGGCTGCTGGAGTCCGTGGTAAAGGTCGTCATGTCAAGACCGGTTCGCTGGGGGATGTCATGCAAGAGTCCATTCAGGCTGCTTTAACAGTCGTTAGAAGTCGAGCGGCAGGACTAGGAATTGATGAAGATTTTCATGAAAAAACAGACCTTCATTTGCATGTGCCAGAGGGCGCTACACCCAAAGATGGTCCAAGTGCAGGCGTTGCTATGTGTACGGCTATTGTTTCTGTGCTAACTAAGGTCCCCGTTAAGGCCTCTGTGGCGATGACTGGCGAGATTACTCTGCGTGGTGAGGTGTTACCTATAGGTGGGCTGAAAGAGAAGCTTCTCGCGGCTCATAGGGGGGGGATAAAAACGGTCGTTATTCCTCAAGAAAATGCTCGTGATTTGAAAGAAATTCCTGATAATATCAAGGCCGACATAGACGTCATACCTGTAAAATGGATCGATGAGGTGCTTGATATTGCTTTGGAGTACATTCCTTCACCAAAAAAGGTAGAAACATTGCCTTCAAGTGAAAAAACTGTTGATGAACAAGAAACTGTAAGTCATCATTAAAGGCATATCCTGTGTTGACAGGGAGTAGGCTGGGCTTGTATAACTGCTCGCTCGGCTTTATCGGTAGGCATAATTACTGCGCCGAAAAAAATCTAAGGAACCACGAAAATACTGAAGGGGTACAACGTGAACAAATCTGAATTGATTGATGCTATTGCAGCGTCTGCTGATTTATCTAAAGCTTCTGCAAGCAATGCTCTTGACGCAACTTTAAAAGCAATTGAAGCTGCTTTGGCAAAAGGTGACCAGGTTACACTAGTTGGTTTTGGTACTTTTGCAGTTAAAGAACGTGCGGCTCGTACAGGTCGTAATCCTCAAACTGGTGAGGAAATCCAAATTAAAGCAGCGAAGGTTCCAGGTTTTAAAGCCGGTAAAGGTCTTAAAGACGCTGTAAACTAATGTTTTTGGAGCAGTAGTTCAGTTGGTTAGAATACCTGCCTGTCACGCAGGGGGTCGCGGGTTCGAGTCCCGTCTGTTCCGCCATTAGACACAAAAGGTGTATTCCATGCGGAATGCACCTTTTTTATTTGTCATTTAATTAACTCATTTGGAGGCAGTAATGCTCCAGGATATAAGAGATAAGTCACAAGGCATTGTGGTAAAGATCATCGTTGGTTTTATCGTCGTGACTTTTGCTCTATTTGGCGTAGACGCCTTGGTTACCAGTTTTAACTCTTCTGACACAGTAGCAGAGGTGGATGGGGTTGATATAACTAGAACGCAAATGTTGCAGGGCGCGGAGACTCAGCGTCGTCAACTTATTTCGATGATGGGAGGGCAAATTAACCCTGGATTGTTGGAAGATAATGTATTGCAACGTCGAGCTCTTGATGAGCTTATTCAGCGCGTTGTGTTGGCTAATGAAGCGAAAAAATTGGAACTTGGGGTTTCTGATGCTCAGGTGGATGCGTATTTATTACAGGCTGAGCAGTTTCAAACAGATGGTCAGTTTGATCAAAATAAATACTTAAATTTCATCCGATCTCTTGGTTATACTCCGCTTGCCTTCAAACAACGAATTAAACAAGATGTTCTAATTCAACAGCCACGTAATGCCATTGCTGGCTCTGAGTTTGTTTTACCTTATCAGGTAAATAGTGTGGCTGAATTGCAGTCACAAGAAAGAACTTATGATTATGTTTCTTTTTCTTTAGCGAAAGAGTCTGAGCAGACTAGTGTGTCGGATGCTGAGTTGAAAGCCTATTATAAAGAACACGCTGAAGACTTTAAGACACCTGAGCAAGTTAAACTGAATTACGTTGTTATTTCGTCTTCCGATTTTAATAACAAAGTGAAAGTAACAGATGCTGAATTGCAAGATGCTTATCAAGCATCAATATCTGCGCTAGCGAAAGAAGAAAGATCGGCTTCCCATATCTTAATTGATACTTCAGATCGCTCTGATGAACAGGCTCAAAAACGTCTTGATGAAGTCAAAGCTAAACTGAAATCAGGTGAAAAATTCGCCGACTTAGCGAAGCAGTATTCTGATGATATTGGTTCGAATAATGATGGTGGTAAATTAGGTTTTATTCAGAAAGGCATAATGGGTGATGCTTTTGATGATGCTCTTTTTTCAATGAAGAAAGGCGAAGTCAAATCGATTAAAGATCAATATGGCTATCATTTGATTAAATTGGATGATATCTCAAAACCAGATGTTCCGAGTTTTGCTTCTGAGAAAGAGGCGTTGGAGCAGAAACTCATGGAAGATAAAGCAAGAGATGCCTTATTGACGGCCCATGAGGATATTACTGATTTGGCCTATGCGAGCGATAAGTTAGACGCTATTGCAAAAGAATATGGCGTAGACGTGCTTCAGAGCTCTTATTTCGGACGTGATGGTGGGTCTGACGAAGTGACTAGTAATCCCGCTGTAATTGCGGCGGCTTTTGGTCCTACTGTTCTTGAGGATGGTCAGAACAGTAATTTGATTGAGTTGGGTGATGATAAAGTTGTGGTGGTTCATCTCAATGATCATAAGCCTGAAGCACTTCAGTCGTATGAGGAAACTAAAGAGCAAGTTGCTTCTATTGTAGTTCAAGAAAAGGCGGTTAAATCACTTCGAGAGAAAGCAGAAGCAGCCGAAAATGCTAGTTCTACGGTATGGACATCAGTTAAAGATGCGAAGCGAGGCCAAGATGAAATCACATCGTTGGCTTTCTCTTTACCTCACCCTGAAGGCAAGCCAGTTGTTGAGGTTAAGGGTTTATCAAATGGCGACTTAGTGTTGATTCGTTTGAACAAAGTTGATTCTGGAAATGCAGAAGTACCTGAAAATCAGAAATTGGCTTATGAGAGATATCTGAATCAGACACAGGCCACACTCAGTACTCGAGCTCAACAAGATCTTTTGAAGAATAATGCAAAAATAGAGAAATAAATCGCTTTTGCTAAAAAAGCCACTCAATTTGGAGTGGCTTTTTTGTTTTTCTACTCGTAGTGGATTTCTTCGTTGCTAATCAAGGGCGATTATTTTAATGAGGTTAACCACTTGTTTGATGGCACAAAGAAGGCCTGTCCAGACGTAGCTCTTGTGTAGCGCATGAGGTGATCTGTATTGCCATTTTCATCTCCTTTTACCATGCTTTCTAACATTTTATTAAAAATCTCTGGTGTTTTACTGTAGCTGGCAAACATGAGGCCTTTTTCGGTCAGTGAAGCGAATGGCATGCTGTGACGTAAAATTTCTAACGAATTACCGTCGTCATCTTTTAAAGAAGTACGTTTGGTGTGAGCATGTACGGATTTCTCTGCTGAGGGGTATTCCTGGTTCGTGTGTTTGGTTCTTCCAAAGATATCTTCTTGAGTTTTTAGCTCTTCTTTTTCCCATTTTTCTAGGTCATGGACAAAACGCATTAAATTGAAGTAAGAGCCATGCTCAAAGCTTGGGTCTTCATCTGCGCTCACAAGAGCAACTTTTTTTCTTTGCTCGCCCTCAGGGTTTTCTGTTCCGTCTACAAACCCGGTTAAATCACGGTTGTCTAAATATTTAAAGCAACTTACTTCTTCAACTAATGATACGCTGTTACCAAAGGCATTAAACAACACATTACCTAGTTGATAGGTAACATCGTGGCGGGAAGAGCGAATATGTAACACAAAATCGACATCCGTTGGCTTGATTTCAGTCTCTTTGCCAACAATGTGTGGGAAGGTGCTGAGGTGTTTTGGTCGTTTACTGTCTAGCTCGTCCCAAATTAAGCTACTGAGCCCTAATGTTGCATGTAGGTTGGCATCAGGGAATTGGAGTTGTAATTGCTTAATTAAATGAGGGGTAGCTGATAGAGTGCTTTTAAAGGCTGTCATTTCTGCTCTATTTACATTGAGCGTTATGAAAAGAGCATCGCTTGAGGCTTCTGCAATAATGCCTGATTGGAATAATGTCATCCTAATGGTCCTACTTATTAATCGGTAATTAGAAGTTTGGGTAAAGAGCCTTTAATTGGCTTTCTTGAGAAGGCTTTGCTTGGCCGCTGGTGTATTCTTCTAAGGCTTCTGCAAGCGGCGCACCTTGCCATTCATGTGATGGATTATTGGAGTACAGCATTAACTCAGCTTCCATCAGCAGCTGTGTGACATGAACTGATGTCAAACGTTTAATATCATCAATGCTGTGAATTTCATTGTCTCCCCAGCGGTGACGAGCCCATTCCAACAAACGAGATCTTAGAGAAGATAAATCATTTTGCAGGCAGCATTCAATGAGAAGTTTGTAGGCACTTTGCTCATCAACTGTACTAAGGGGAGCAAACTCTTGAAGTGTTGGAACCTGTAAATTGGACTCGGCTTGTGTTTTCTTCTGCTTAATTCTAATAACAGTCCAAGTGCTAAGCATCACAATAGCAAAAACGAGTAGGGCAGCAATAAGGTAGTGTTTTAAAGTAAAACCATTATCGTTCTGAGTCAGCTCAATGTTCATCTGGTTGTTTTGTGTCGATTCAGGCTCTTTTTTTGCAGTAGGCTTAGCCAAGGATATGGGAGCAACTGAACGAGTTTGAGCGGGTAACGGATCATTGATAGAAGACTTGTTGTTGCTAATGTTATTGACTTGGCCCGAAGTATTAGGCAGTGGGGCAATATCAATGGTTTGGGTTGTGGCGCTGGCAGTATTCAGCGTCCTTGATTCCGTATTCCAATAGCTAACATTGATTTCAGGTAGTGTTAGTTTGCCTTCTTCGGTAGGAACGACTTCGACAGTTATGGTTTGTTCGCCAGTTACACCATCAACTGTCTTTAGACTATCGAATTTAGGTGGTTTTGGATACAGTTTGTAATTACGTGTGCTGTTGAAATCGAGAGTTGGGATTTGTTCTGGTAATGCCCCTTTAGCTTTGATGTTAATAGTCCAAAGGAGTGTGTCACCAATTCTTGGTGCTTCACTCGTTTTTTTAAGTGAAGTGGATACCGTAACTTTTTGGCTTGGCAGCCATGTGTCACTGGAATAGCTTGCAGGAATGGGTAAAACTTGTAGGTTTAGTGGTTCACTCTGAACCTTAATCATGCGTCTACCCGTTGACGTATTGACCATTGCTTTGATGTTCTGTGGAGGAATCGTTATTAGGCCGCTGCGTTGTGGGAATGCCAAATATTCTCGTGTAATGACCTGATATTGAGTGCCATTAATCGTCTGGTAGCTCATTTGATCGTCGGTAAGTCTTTCAATCACAAGGTCTGGATGAGAGGGAACAGAGCGGTTCGCGTTTTGTAGTGCTACCGAGGTATAAAGTTTGACATTTAGAATGACTTCTTGCTGAAGGTAAGGTTCTACTTCTGATACATCGGTCTTTACCATAACAGGAGGGTTGCCGTTGCTGTCTAGCAGTTGGGGAGAGCTTTTTACTTCCAACTTAATTGGCTGAGATGCATAGTCACCTACTTTTATCGGTGGAATTTCGATGGTTCCAACCGATTTTGGCATTAATGAAACAACCCAGAAATTTAAGGCTGTCGTTGTACCCAGATTGAAACTAAATTGGCTGTTTTGACTCTTTCCTAAAATATCGAAGTTGTCTTTTAACGGGGTTAAATCTGGCCCATTTCCTGTATCGGAAAAGTCTGCTCGTAAAGTAAGCTGAACAACTTCGTTTTCAGTAGTGACATTTTTATCGAGGGACGCTGTGACGCTTGCGGCGTGAAGAGAGCTTGATAATGTAATAAAAAGCAGAGTGGTCATTAGTGAGAAAAACAAGCGAGTTAGCTTGTTTTGCGAAATTAATGAAAGGAAGTGTTGCTTTATTACCATGGGTTTTGCCCATCCTCTTGGGAAAATCGATTTTCATTGCGTTTTTCTTGGTGTAAATACCAGAGTTTGCGTTTCAGTAGTAATCCCGGGTCGTCTTGAATTTGTCTTAGCCACTGATTGAGAGCCTGAGTTTTTTCTTTATCTAGTTGAGACTTGTCCGGTTGTTTCTTTTCTTGCTTGTCTGTTTTTCCGTTTTGCTCATTATCCTCAGGTGTTTTGTTTTTGTCTTGTTTTTCGTTCTTTTTATTGTCTTTTTTTGAGTCAGATGGGTCTTTTGAATCGTTTTTATCATTCGAATCGGATTGGTTAGACTGTTTGTCTTGGTTCTGGTCTTTATCTTGTTGCTTAGATTTGTCCTGCTGTTTTTGTTGTTGCTCTTTCTTTTGCTGGTCTTGCTGTTTTTTTAAATACTCTAAGTTCTCTTTAGCTTCCTTTAAGGAAGGATCTTGCTCCAGTGCTTTTTCGTATGCTTTTATGGCTTTTTCCGTATCGCCAGACAGTGCTAACGCATTACCCAAATTATAATTTTCTGCTGCATTCCTATTCACATTGCTCAGTTGTTGAATGGTTTCTGGATAATTTTTTAATGCATAGGATGATGCCGCTTTCCATTTTGGTTGCTGAAAGTATTGATCCGCAGTTTGCCAATTTCCTTGATCAACGGCCTGTTGACCTTTTTGGTCAGGCGTTAAAAACCAGTCGAGTGGCGAGGCTTGTAAGTTAGAGGAGGGAAAATAAAATAGGCTAACCAGCAGCATAAAAAGCATGCCTTTGCGAAACTGAAAAGCTAACCAAAGCAGAAAAGGTAAGGCGAGCCATTGGCCTTGTTCTATCCAATGAATGCTTTTGTTTTGTGCTTTCTGAGTTTGTTTGTCGCTTAATGTGGTATTGGTGATTTGAGCAAGTTCTTGAGGGCTTAAACGTCCTTGATGAAACCTGCCTCCAACAGACTGTGTTAGTGCTTTCAAGCCCTCAATAGGGGTGATAGGAGTTACATTATGCCCATTTTTTCTGAGGATTTGTCCATCCGGAAGTTTGATGAGAGAGGCATTTTTGGTGCCAATGGCTACTAAATCTAATTGAATATTCTTGCCTTTTAAGAGTGTAGGAATGGCTGATTTGTCCTGTTCGCTAAGGTCATCTGTTAATACGATAAAGTGAACGGGTGAAGTATCACCACTACTGAGCGATAACGCTGTTTCAAGGCCGCTGGTTAAGTTGCTGCCATACATCGGCATAATAAGTGGGTCTAAGGCGAGAAGGAAATGAGTAATGGTTTCTCTGTCTTGGCTATAAGGGCTGATGACAAAGCCTTCACCAGCGAACGCGACTAAAGCAATGTCACCTTCTTTGCTTTGGGACAATATGTCACGGATGGTTTGTTTTAGCTGTGTTTGTCGATTTGGTTGGATGTCGGTGGCATACATAGATAATGATTGATCGACAATCAAGACAGTCTTTTGTGTATTTTCAAACATTGTTGATGGTGCTTTTGTCCAACTGATGCCAGCTAAAGCAATACAGCATAGTGATATTGTCAGTATGCCCAGCCATTTATTCAGATTAGAGGCGCTGTTCTGATAAACCAAATGCTGCATTAAGTGTTGATCAACGACTTTATTGAGCGCGCTCTTGCTTGAACCTTTCGCTGTAACGAAAAACGCCAGCAACAAGATGATCGGTAGTAAAATAAGCCAATAGGGGCGGTCAATATGAATCAAATCAAACAGCATCATGATTGACCTCCTTGGTGGCGTCTATGCTTACGTTTGAAAGGCATATTCAAGTCGAGCTCTTTCCCCGTCAGTAATGCCAACCCGAAAAAGACAAGTGAAGCAAAACAAAGCCAATGGAACAGACTTGTCAAAGGTCGTTGCCAAATGTCTTCAGCGGGCGTTGGTTCTAAAGCATCAAGGGTTTTATAAATGTTTTTTAGGTCTTCAGTACTTTTTGCACGAAAATATTCACCACCTGTTTTCGCGGCAATATTCTTCAATAAAGTTTCATCAAGGTCGCTTGATGGATTAATGGCTTTTGGGCCAAAGAAGCTCTGTACAATCATACGGTCTGCGCCAATACCGATGGTATGGATTTTTACATTTTGCGAGGCGGCAAATGCAGCGGCTTGTTGTGGTTGAACTCGACCTGCTGTGTTTGCACCATCTGTCATAAGAATGAGTACTTTTTTGTCAGACGGTTTATCTTCAAGTCTTTTTATTCCCAACCCTATGGCATCACCAATGGCGGTTTGCTCACCGGCAAAACCTATCTGAGCCTCTTGTACCAATTGATTAATGGTTTTCGTATCAAAGCTGAGAGGGGCTTGCAAATAGGCTTTCGAACCGAACACTATGATGCCAATGCGGTCACCGCGACGCTCTTTGATAAAGTCGGATAGGACCGATTTCGCAGCTTCCAGACGGTTTGCTGGTTGCCCATTCAATTCCATGTCGCTGACTTGCATACTGCCAGATAAATCAAGCGCAATGAGTAAGTCTCGCCCTGATGGGGTTACCTTGGTTGGCTCGCCCAGCCAAACCGGTTGGGTCATCGCAAAGACGACTAGAATCCAAGATATTAGCAGGCTGAAGTAGCGTAGGCTTGGGCGCTTTGTTATCGCCTTGTGGTCTTGGTGATCAACTAACTGTTCGGTATTTCCCCACCAAATACCATCTCCCTTTGGCTTGGCTTTTGGTAAAAAGTACATAAGAAAGGGCACAGGTAAGAGAAGAAGGAACCAAGGCCAAGAAAGTTCAAGCATGGTGTTTCCTTATCCAATAGCAGGTGGTTTTTATCATAGTGCTGCGTTGTTCTGTTGTGAGCTCAACTTGGTTGCGGTAGGGACCATCAACAAACTTGTTACCAAGTGCAGAAAACGCCTTTTTGGTAGGCAATGACTTATCCAGTTCTTCAAACAACACTTTGGTTGGTAAAGCTGCCATTTCTGTTTTGTCTTCGCTAATAAGACAGCGTCGAACCATTTCATGGCACAGTACAATACAGTCTTTGTCCGTTAGTTCGGGCGAATGCTTGTTAATATTGGATAAAGCTTCGCGGCGATAACCACGTTTTTTATGGCGCTTAAAGGCTAAAAAAATCAACGCAATGATTAAGATGACAATCGCGGCTACAACAAGCCAAGTCCACCAAGCTGGTGGCCACATAGGAACGGACTGTGGCAGCATGTAAGCGGTGTTTGGTAGATCAATGGTTTGCTGTGGCGCTTGTGGGGCATTCATTAATGGAGTGCTCCTTGGGACAACAAGTAACGAGCAATTTTTTCAGGGGACTCAGTAAGATCAAAAATCTGATGGCGAATACCGAACGAAGCCAGTTTTTTGCGCATTAATGTGTTTTGAGTAAAAAAATCGGCTTTTGCTTTTTGCATGCTGTGTTTACTAATAGTGACCGGTTTAACTCCCTTTTCATTCGCCATCTGGTATTGGCCTGCTGGTAAATTAAAGCTATTACTATCAATGATCTGTATCCAGTGAACGGAATTGTGTTCAGCAAGCTTCAGCAATGCATTTTCTTCGTTTTGCTCCCAAGTTTGTTTGTCCGTTAGTATGATCACGTCTTTATTATGGGCTTTGCTGGTGAGTAAGCTATTTGTCCAAATGCTGTTTGTATTATGACCTTTGGCTCTATTTTCTATCTTGGCTGCGTCCTTTAAATGGCTTAATAACGTTGGCAATGTGGCCGAGGTGCTTGATTGATTGCTGGCGTGTGCTTGATTGCCATAGGCCAGTTGATAAGACAGGGTGTCACCTTGCTGCTTAGACCGCCAAGCAATAATGCCCGCAAGCTGAACATATCGTGTCGCGATAAAAGTGTGTCGGGTGCCAAAGTAAGCACTGCTAGAAAGGTCCAGTAACAATAATCTTTGATGGTCATTTTCTTGCGCATAAAGACGAGTATGGGCTTGGCCTGTTCGTGCAGTCACTCGCCAATCAATATGCCGCAAGTCGTCACTGGCTTGATAAGCCCGCAGTTCGAGCATCTCCATACCATGACCTTTTTTACGTGAGCGCCGCTCTCCTGAATGGGTGGCAAAGCGAATGGCTTTAGGAGCGCGCCCCAAATGCTTTGCATAACTTGCCAAGAGAGCGAAATGGGCGTCATCCAGCTCGGGGGATTCGGGTGATAATAATGGGCTCATCGTACTTATTGCCTTGTATGACGATTGGAAGAACTACAGTGCTGGAACGTGGCTAATTAATCGCTTTAATAGATCGTCAACGGATAATCCTGCGGCCTGTGCTTCAAAAGTCGTAATGATACGATGGCGCAATACGGGTAAAGCAATGTCGCGAACATCATCAGGGGTCACAAAATTTCGACCATTTAGTAATGCATTAGCGCGAGCGCAACGATCTAGAGCCAATGTGCCACGAGGGCTGGCGCCAAACTCAATGAGGTTTGTGCCTTTGCCTGCATCGCCTAAATACAGCTCAGGCTGACGAGTTGCCATGACCAGTTGCACTATATATTGCTCGACGCTTTCAGACATGTAGATAGATAGCGCTTTATGTTGGAGAGCGAGAATATCTTCAGGCTTGCAAACAGGCTGCGGTTTGCTAGCTGATGTTTTGTGTAAGTCTTGCTGACGCACTAATCTGAGCACATCCAATTCGCTGGCAGCACTTGGGTATCCGAGGTTGATTTTCATCATGAAGCGATCAAGTTGAGCTTCTGGTAATGGGTAGGTGCCTTCTTGCTCAATTGGGTTTTGTGTCGCTATAACAAAAAACAGCGAAGACAAAGGATAACTGTGATTACCAACGGTGACTTGGCCTTCTCCCATTGCTTCAAGCAGTGCTGATTGTACCTTAGCCGGTGCTCGGTTTATCTCATCAGCAAGCACAATGTCATTCATAATTGGGCCTGGGATGAAACTGAATTTTCCTGTTTCTTGCTGATAAATATCGGAGCCAGTCACATCACCCGGTAGTAGGTCAGGCGTGAATTGTATGCGCTGGAAACGGCTGTCTATGGCGCCTGCAAGGGCTTTGGCGGCAGTGGTTTTGGCAATCCCCGGAGGACCTTCTAGAAGTACATGACCATTAGCGATTAAAGCGACAAGTATTTCGTGGGTTAAATCTGGTTGTCCAACAACGGCGTGATTTAAATGATCTTTTAATTGCTCAATTACAGTTACCATTGAACCAAGGTTCCTTATACTTCTGTCATTAAAAGTGTCAACGCAATATAATAGTCTTCATCTTATCGGATTCAAATCTTTACGCACAGAGTGAACTCTGTAAGGGTAATGTAAGTACAGGGCGAAATAATGGCAAAAATTGTATTAAATGTGGCCTTGCCTGCATCTAAATATGAAGCTATGTATTCTGGAGCGGCAAAAAATCTCGTTGCGAGCAGTTTAGATGGACGTAAAGTTCAGCTGCCTTTGTCAGCTTTTCAGCGCTTTCTGACTCACCAAGGGATTTACGGTTTTTTTGAAGTAGAATTTGATGACACCAACAAGTTGGTTGGTGTTACTCAAATTAGATAGAACAAAATTAGATAAAATAGCTCAGAGAAAAGTATTTACCTGACTTAAAATAGCCTAGGAGCCTTAATTATGTACCAACTTGCTCGCTCGTTACTTTTTAAATTGGACCCAGAAGTGTCCCATGAATTGTCATTGGATCTTCTTGCAGCAAGTAGCCGGTTGGGAATTAACAAATTTCTAGGTGGATTACCTGCAACCAAACCTGTTGATGTCATGGGGTTACGTTTTCCCAATGCGGTTGGATTGGCGGCTGGCTTAGATAAAAATGCTGATGCTTTTGAAGCGCTAGGGGCATTAGGGTTCGGTTTTGTTGAAGTGGGAACGGTGACACCAAAAGGTCAAGCAGGTAACCCAAAACCACGTTTGTTCCGTTTGCCTGAACATGAAGCCATTATTAACCGTATGGGCTTTAATAACAAAGGCGTGGATCATTTGGTATCACGTATTAAATCTCACCGCTACCCAGGTGTATTAGGCGTCAATATTGGCAAAAATCTCACCACGTCGGTTGAAGATGCGGCCGCTGACTATTTAGCCTGCTTAGAATCGGTTATTCCATACGCAGATTACATTACGGCCAACATCAGTTCTCCTAACACGCCGGGTCTTCGTAGTTTGCAGTTTGGGGAAAGCTTGGCGCAATTAATCGCGCCATTGTCTGCTGCCAGAGATCGTTATGAAGCGGAACATGGCAAGCGTGTTCCCCTAGCTGTAAAAATCGCCCCAGATATGACCGATGATGAAATTAAAATGGTTGCGGATACACTGGTTGAACAAGGCATTGATGGTATCATTGCTACCAATACAACCTTGTCTCGCGATGCTGTTGTTGGTCATGAGTTTGAACATGAAGCCGGTGGCTTAAGCGGTGCACCAGTCCGTGATGCTTCGACGCATGTTGTTCGAGTGCTAGCTGAACATCTGAAAGACACCTTACCTATTATTGGAGTGGGAGGGATTTCCAGTGGTGCTGATGCCGTCGAAAAACTGCAAGCGGGCGCGCGTTTGGTACAGATATATTCTGGTTTTATTTACCACGGCCCAGAGTTAATTAAGGAAGCCGTAGCAAGCACTGACGCTTATTACCGAGAGCTTGATCTTGGTCTCTAAAAGATCGAATTGATAACAAGATACTACCTAATTGGATCTCTTGTTTACAAAGAGGGCGGGACACAATCCCGCCCTCTTTATGCGTTTCGAAACATTCATTGAAATTTAAAAAAGTATTTATAAATGAGCACGATATTACAGACAACTGATTCAGCAAGTCAGGTTTATGCACTAGAAATAACCTGTCCTCTTGGGTTAGAAAATGTCTTAGAAAAAGAGCTACATGGTGAGGGCCTAACGCAAACTCGATTGGGCGAAGCCCAGGTGAAGTTGACGACTGATTTAGAAGGTATGTACAAAGCATGTCTTTGGTCTCGTGTCGCCACTCGCGTTATGTTGCCAATTGCCAGCTTTAAAATGGAGTCTGCTGACGACCTATATGATGGCGTCAAGGCGATCCAGTGGTCTGACCACATGAAAGCAACCAATACGATGGCGATTGATTGTCATGGCACGAATCACCACATTCGGAACACGCAATTCGGTGCCGTTCGCGCCAAAGACGCCATTGCCGATTACTTTGTTGCCTTGTCTGGCGAACGTCCTAACGTAGAAAAAGAACAGCCCGAAGTTCGTATTGCTTTGCGCATCAAGCGTGAAGTAGTCACCGTTAGTATCGATTTATCTGGCGAAAGTATGCATCGCCGTGGTTACCGCCAGCATGGTGGCATGGCACCGCTGAAAGAAAACTTAGCAGCGGGGCTTTTGCTTCGCGCTGGTTGGGGAACGGATTGTGGTCTGACGCAATTAATCGACCCGATGTGCGGCTCTGGTACTTTTCTTGTTGAAGCCGCTTTGATGTCGTTAGATATCGCTCCAGGTTTGCGTCGCCAATATTGGGGATTCAAAGGTTGGAAGCAGCATGATCACCGTCTGTGGCAACAGCTGATGGACTTTGCCAAGAATCGTAAAAAAGACCCTGCAACCTTAGGTATTCGATTCCAAGGGACAGATCGAGAGCAAAAAGCCATAGCGGCAGCGCGCGAAAATATTAAGCGTGCTGGATTAACAGGCGTGATTGATGTGTCCATGACACCCTTCCAAGAGCATGAATTTGATATTACGCCTGATGCTCCTGGACTACTTATTACCAACCCACCGTATGGCGAGCGTATTGGTGATGAAATGGCATTGATTGCCTTGTATCGTCAGCTAGGCGAGTGGGTGGTTAATAACGTACGTGGTTGGCAGTTTATGATGCTTACCAGCAACGATCACTTGGCTCGTCAAATCCCAGTGAGGCCAGAAAAAAGCACTCGAGTGATCAATGGTGGCATTGAATGTCGCGCGTATTTGTTCCCGTTATTGGCTGGTAGCATCAAAGAAGATGTGGTGGCGCAATCTGTCATGACGCCTGGTGCGCAAATGTTTGCCAATCGTCTGCAAAAGAATGCTAAGAGGCTGAAAAAGTGGATCGCGAAAAATAAAATTCAATGTTATCGCATCTATGACGCCGACATGCCTGAGTACGCGGTTGCGATTGATGTGTATGGCGATTGGGCACATGTTCAAGAATATCAGGCACCTAAAAGTGTAGACCCAGAAAAAGCGAAGCAACGCTTATTCGAAGTGATGTCTGCTATTCCTACTGCATTGAATATTTCAGAGTCCAATGTGATCTTGAAGCAACGTCAAAGGCAGTCAGGTAAAGAGCAGTATGAAAAGCTCGATCAGTCTAAGCATGAAATGGTAGTAGAAGAGTATGGCTGTGATTTCATCGTCAACTTAAAGGACTACTTGGATACTGGATTGTTTCTTGATCATCGACCAGTGCGTAAATTGATCCAAGACAAAGCCGATGGTGTGCGCTTTCTAAACCTATTTTGTTATACGGCAACCGCTTCGGTTCATGCTGGACAAGGTGGTGCGCGCAGTTCGTTGAGTGTCGACATGTCAAACACTTACACTGAGTGGGCACGTCGTAATATTGAACTGAACGAGTTTTCAGACCGTTACCACCAAGTGGAACGTGCAGACTGTATTGAGTGGCTAAAACAAAGCCGTGATACTTTTGATTTGATTTTCATGGACCCTCCGACATTCTCTAATTCAAAGAAAATGGCCGAAGTGTTGGATATTCAGCGTGACCACGGTGAATTGGTTCGCTTGGCAATGGCTCGACTAGCCCACGGTGGTGAACTGATTTTCTCTAATAACTATCGCCGTTTTGTTTTAGACGAAGCGCTAGAGCAAGAGTTCGAGGTGCAAAATATCACTCGTGAGACCTTGGACCCAGATTTTGATCGAAACGACAAAATCCATCAGTGTTATATCATTAAACATAAATAAGTGACTCAAAAAGCGAATTCATTATAATTCGCCGACGTTTTAAGGCTGAATCTGTTGTTTAGCCTTCTAGATTTTTAAGGTTTATAAGTTTTACTATGAGAAAGAAAACATTTCGACTTGTGATTAGTTGTCCCGATAGAGTGGGGATTGTTGCGGCGGTAAGTCAATTTTTGAACGATCGTCAGGGCTCGATTATCGAAGCGAGTCACCATACGGATTTAGAGCAAAAATGGTTCTTCATGCGTCACGATATTGATGCAGAAAGTTTAAATATTGATGTAGAAACCTTCCGTAAAGAATTTGCGCCAATCGCAGAAGAGTACAATATGCGTTGGTATGTGAAGGACAGTGAAGACCGACCTAAAGTTATTTTGCTAGCGACGAAAGAGTCTCACTGCCTAAATGACATCATGCATCGTTGGCACACAGGCGAGTTGAATTGTGACATCGTTGGCGTCATTGCCAACCACGAAGATCTTCGCTCTATGGTTGAATGGTACAAAATTCCTTATTTTTGCATTCCCGTGCCAAAAGAAAACAAAATGCCAGCCTTCCAAGAAATTGAAGCCTGCATTGATTCGACAGAAGCCGACACCATTGTATTGGCGCGCTACATGCAGATTTTCCCTGAATATCTATGTGAAAAATATCGCCACAAGGTAATCAACATTCACCACAGCTTCTTGCCGTCTTTTATTGGTGCTAAACCTTATCACCAAGCGGCGGTTCGTGGTGTGAAATTGATTGGTGCGACTTGTCACTATGTGACGGCAGACCTAGATGCGGGTCCAATTATCGAGCAAGACGTGATTCGTGTCCGCCATAGTCATGCGGCAGAAGACATGGTTCGTTTAGGTAAAGACATCGAAAAGCTCGTGTTGTCTCGTGGCCTACGCTATCACTTGGAAGATCGTGTTCTAGTGCACGGCAACAAAACTGTCGTATTTGCTGAATAAAGTTAACACTGCCAGATCTTCGAAAAGGGAAGGCTTGATGCCTTCCTTTTTTTTGGCTTTTTGAAAGCATTTAACCGCGCTCTGTTACTGACTTGAGGCAAAGGTTTCTTTTTTTATTTTTTTGTAATCTTGATAGCAGAAAATTACCGTTCTTGAAAAAATTGTCTATAGTCTATAGTTAATGTGAACGATAAATGATCAATCGATTCAAATTTAAGAGACGGCAGCCAATGTGAGGTGAATAATGAAACTCAAGTTAACGCCAACTCAAAACTTATGTGTTGGGTATCTAGAATCAGGTTTTAAATTGATCCAATTGGATGACCAATATTATTTTATCAAAGGGGAGCGGCGTCAGAAGGTATTGCCGAAAACCTTAGATGCACTTGTAAACCGTGGTGCATTGGCTCATACCGAGCAGGGCGATTACATGTTAAGCGATGAGTTTATCGAACACCGTAAAAGAATGCGCGAAATGAATGATCCTAAACAGACCCGTCATTGACGGTAGAGATATAGCTACTACCTTGGCCTCATTTTTCCTTCATAGGGAGTGGGGCCTTTTTTATGCGCCAAAGGAATTATTCCCTCCCTCTATGTCCTCTAAGGGGGGGATACCATCTTTCCAATCAAGCTTTTTTAGTCACTTAAACTATTTGAGGCTTGTATTCGCTTTGATGCTTTACAACACCAAAACAAATTTGTACAAGCTTTCTCATGGCTGCTCCAAGTGCTTGCATGTGAGTCTGCCCACGGCTTTTTAGATGCTCTTTTACATCAGGGTTGTGCTGTTTTACGACAACAACGGCCATATAGATTTTGGCTCTAACATTAGGCGGTCCAACTTTTGATACAACAGAACCAACACCGGGAATGCTTTCAAGAAGGTGTTTTTTCTTTTTCAGCGTTGGGGGATTATCAATATGCGTATCCAGCTCTTCAGTCAGCCTCTCTTTCTCTTTTACTAACATCGACACATTGTTGTCTATTGATTTAATAACAGAAGAGCTGTCTGCTATTTCAGCTTACGTACCTCTGGTGCTTCTGATGTCCAGCGTTTTGAATCCATTTGAAAACCAAACTTAGCTAAAAAAAGGCTATTGGCTTTATCTATTTTGTGAGTCACACCAATTGCCTTGTCAAACTTTTTAAGCCTTGCTGGGTAATAACACAAACTTGAAACCCTAGAGCAAATGGTTAGCAATGCCTTTCTGATAAATTCCTGTCGCTTCAAGAGTGACATGAAGTTGCCCAGGCATTTTCAAGCACTTTCCGTCAATAACGTCAGAAACGGTTTTAGCCTTTCAGGTATCAATACAACAAATTCATTGACGAGCTCGTCGTAGGGTTGTTGGCCTTTGCCTAGTGGATCAGGAAGGTCTAAAACAGGATGAAGTGTCATAAGCATTGGCATTTTATCTGTTTTACTTTTCGCTATGATTTCTTGAGTATGGAGTAGGTGTTCATTGGTCATCACAAAGATAACATCCTGTTCTTTGATTAGTTCTGCGGTTAAACGTTGGCTTTTTCCATTATGGTGAATATTGTGCCTTGCTAAAGCAATCACTGCTTCAGGTGAAGCAGGGGTATTTGGTTTGGCTTGGGTGCCTGCAGATGACACTTTAATTTTGTTTGTTCTAAAGGTTGTACTCAACCAAGATTTTGTCACGGCTTCCGCCATTGGAGAGCGACAGGTATTGCCACTGCAAATAAATAAAATGGATAGCATATTGATAATTTAATGACCTAGAATTTGATTTAAGAATTGCTGAGTTCTAGCTGATCTTGGGTTATTGAAAAAAGTATCAGGTGGACCTTCTTCGATGATTTCGCCAGCGTCCATAAAGATAACTCTGTCTGCTACGCGTTTAGCGAAGCCCATTTCATGGGTGACGCAAATCATAGTGATATTTTCTTCTACAAGGGACACCATGACATCCAATACTTCTTTGATCATTTCTGGATCTAGAGCGGAAGTCGGTTCATCAAAAAGAATGGTTTTTGGTCCCATGCTCAAGGTACGAGCAATAGCAACACGCTGCTGCTGACCGCCAGACAATTGCGATGGGTATTTATTCGCTTGTTCACTGATTTTCACACGTTCGAGAAATGTCATCGCATTTTCCATTGCAACACTTTTTGGTTGTTTTCTGACATGCATAGGCGCAAGTATGCAGTTCTCAAGAACGGTCAGGTGTGGATATAAGTTAAAGTGTTGGAACACCATCCCTACCTCTTGACGTACTTGGTTTATGTTTTTTAAGTTGTTATTTAACTCAATACCGTCAACGATAATTTGACCGCTTTGATGCTCTTCTAATCGGTTTAAGCAACGAATCAGTGTTGATTTACCTGAACCAGAAGGGCCGCAAATCACCACTCGCTCACCTGGTTTTACGGTTAAGTTGATATTGTTTAAAGCATGGAATTGTCCATACCATTTATTCATATTCGTTAATTTAGCCGCTGGAACCTCTACATTTTTAAGTTTTGTCATAATATTTTTTCCTTCCAAACGGTTTTATGGCGTTTTTGTTCCAACCCAGTTTTCTTGTTCTGTGGATTCAATTGCTTCTGGTTTTGATTGGCGAACCCATTGAATGGCTTCTTTCGAATTCATCCCCATGTAGGTTAATAAATCCGCTGCCATCATTCCTGTGCGTCCAATTCCAGATAAGCAGCTCAACGCAATAAGCTCGTCTCTTGCCAAAGCAGATAATATTTCAGGCAAGCTTTCTTTCCATTCACTTGCTATTGAAAGGTTTGGTATACCGAAGTCCTGAATAGGCAAACTTTGAAAATGGATACCTGCCGAAATAGCCGCTTGCTGTGCCTGTTTGTAAGCACTATTAGGTAGGTCATCAGGATGCGCGAAGGTATAAAACCTACGGCAATTATTTTCATACAGCTTGTTGAACGTACTGCTTAGCCAGCCAGGATCGATGTAACTATGGCTGTCAGCTCCAATTAATAAGCCCGGAAACCCCATTAGAGCAAGATGACCTTTTTTCTTGTCAGGCGTGTCAACAAGCGTCCAACGAGTTGGTCGTTCAATGTCTATTTCGTAAGAAAAAAATGCCATGCTTATCTCGCTTTCAAAAACGATATGATTGAATATATAAAGGGGTAAAAGCTGTGTGGTGGTTAAAAAATCATCACACAGCTTCATTCGCCATGTGTTCGGATTAACGAATAGGATAAGGGTACAACAAGCCACCATTACTCACTAACGCATTAAAGGTACCTTCACGAGTGATATTCAATGTAGTGTGCGAACCTAAATGTTTGTCGTAAACTTCCCCATAGTTGCCTACTTGTTTGATGATCTGATAGCTCCAATCCTCAACTAACCCTAAAGACGTCGCTATTTCACTAGCTGCGGAATCGCTACCAAACAAACGTTTTACGGCTTTAGGTTGGTTATCTAAATCGGCAACGACTTGGTCAATATTCTTTGATGTCACGCCCAAATGTTCTGCGTTTAGCATTACTTGGAAAGACCAGAAAATAGCCGTTTCAAATGCATTATCAGGACGAGCAACCAATGTTAGGGGTTCGTTAGAAATGATGTTAGGCAACAAAGCATAATCACTTGGCGTTTTAGCTAACTGACGATCCGATGCTAATGCCGTTAAATCGCTCGCCAAAACATCGCATTTGCCAGAGAAAAACGCCTGCATGCGAGCACTTTTGTCATTGATGTTTTCGACTTTATATTGCAAGTTGTTATCAGTGAACCAATCTGCAATATTCAATAACGTGGTCGATCCTTCTTCGGCACATACCGTCGCTCCGCTTAACTCACTTGCGTTTTTTACACCAAGTTTTTTTGGAACCATAAAACCTTGGCCATCGTAGAAAGTCGTCACAACAAAGCTCATACCTGGATTCGCATCACGTGTTCCTGTTCTTGTGATACTACGAGAAGCCATGTGGGCTTTTTGCGCGACAATGGTTTTCATACTGTCAGAGAAGCCAATGCCTCGAATGCTAGCTTTGTCTGCATCGCCCAAAATAGCTGCTGCAGTCATACGGCAAAACTCTGTATTAAATCCTTGGAATACACCTTGGCTGTCTGGTACAGAAAAGCCTAGGGAGTTAGGGTTTACTAAACAAATGACTTCATCATTCGCTTTGATTTCATCCATAACAGCACCCGCTTGAACTTGACTTGCTGTAATCGTGAATGCGGTTGCAACCGCGCATAGTTTTGCTGCATTTTTCATTGGGAACGCTCCTAGTTGAGTTAATACATTGGCTAAATTAATGATTACTTCGCTATTTTAGATTCCGTGGTTTCCAGTTTTCTGCTGTAAGTTGAAAGGCATAGGCAAGTACAAAAATACCAAAGTGCGACCAACAAATAGGCTTCGACACCATACTGTTGCCATTGGGGTTCGCTGTAAGCCATTTTGGCTGTCGCCATAATGTCGTGAATCCCTAAAATAACCACTAAAGAGGTATCTTTATAAGCGCCCAGTAAGGTGTTCATGTTTCCTGGCATCGAACGTTTTAAGGCTTGAGGCAAAATGACGAAACGCATTGTCTGCCAATAGGTTAGGCCTTGAGATTGCGCAGCTTCATATTGCCCTTTTGGTAACGCCTGTAAACCGCCTCGAATCCCTTCAGCAAAGTACGCAGCATGAAAAAAAACGAGTACAATGAGGGTGGTATAAAGGGAATTCAAATTCATGCCTTTAGGCAGCATAAGAGGAAGAATAAAAAGCCCCATAAATAACACCATTACCATGGGTACACCGCGAACAATTTCGATGTAACCCACTGCCATGGATTTCAATACGGGATCTTCTTTTTGAAAGCGTCCTAGTGCTAATAAGATGCCTATAGGAAAAGCGCCAATCACACTAAAAATCGATAACATCAAAAGCACGGGTAAGCCATTCCATTGAATGGAATCCACCTCAATTAACCCCAGATTTCCACCGCGCATTAATACAAAGAAAGCTATGCTCCCAATGGTCCACACAACCACGGTCGATCGTAAGCGCAACAGACGAGTAAAACTCAACCCAACTAAACTTAATAAAAGTATGCAAGCAAGCGCTGGGCGCCATTGTTCACTAAAGGGGTAAGTTCCAAAGAGAATCAATCGTATTTTTTCACGCAAAAATGGCCAACACGCTCCTTCGTCTGTACATAATTGAGGGTCCCCCCAAAACACCACAGAGTTCCACGTTAGCCAAGCAAACACTTTTGGCACAAATTGAATAAGTAACACAGAAATACTACATGTAATCAGGATGTCGACAGGCGTTCGGAATAAGCGACAATAGCACCAATGGCGAGCGTTTCTGGCAAGTTTGACAATGTTATACATGGCGCCAGTTGTTCTTGGCGTTAGTTCATTGTTTATTTTTTCTGCTTCCGTTTTCATGCTTTCTCCAGACGTGTGTAGTTGTTGTAAGCATTGATTAAAATGGAGACGACCAGACAAATAGCGAGATAGATCAAAGTGGAAACGGACATTAATTCAATCGGTCGAAAAGTTTGGTTTATTGAGGTATTCATCACAGAGACTAAATCTGAAAAGCCAACCGCTAAACCAATTGATGTATTCTTTGTGATATTGAGATATTGATTACCCATTGATGGAATAATGACCCTCAACGCTTGTGGTACCACAACCAAACGCATGGTCTGTAAATAGGATAGGCCAATGGCTCGGGCGGCTTCTTCCTGACCTTTTGATATTGACTGAATACCACCACGGACTAACTCAGCAATTTGCCCACCGTGATAAATGCTTAAAGTAAATGCCAGTACAAAGAATTGGACAGAAACCTGGCCGCCACCAGCAAAGTTAAATCCTTGAAGAGCGGGTAAATCAAAAGAGTATTGAACACCGAGAAGCATAGAAGTGAGAAAAAAAACAAAGCAGATGAACAGAAGTGATGGCCATATGAATGGTAAGTCCTGTCCTGTCTTATCTTTATAATGGCGAACATATCGACGATAAATAAACACAACAACGATGGCTGCGACACAAGCCAACAGCACTGTGTTCATATGCTCCTGCCAAATTAAGGTAGGGAAATATAAAGCTCGATTCGATATATGAAAAACACCAAGGAAGGGGTAGGCCTCTCTAACATGAGGCAAACTATTAATAAATAAAATGTACAAAGTTAGTAATATTAATAGTTTAGGAAGGTTACGCATTAACTCAATGTAGAGAAAGGAAATTGAACTGCCTAACCAGTTTTGACTCGCTCGAAGTATGCCAAATGCAACCCCTAACAATGTTGCCCCGATAATACAAATCAGTGAAAGTGAAACCGTGTTTAGGAAGCCAACAAAAAGTGCTTGTATATAGCTGCTTTCAGAACTGTACTCAATGAGGCTTTCATTTACATCGAAACCTGACTCACTGAATAAAAAACCATAATCAATATGAATTCCTACTGAGGCAAGGTTATTATTAATATTGACGCATGCGATATAAAAAAATACGAGAATAAAGGCAATCATGAGCCCTTGATATAATAGAGTTCTCGTTCCTTTTTCAGACAGATGCAGCATAGTATTTCCTAAGGAATGTATTGAGTTAAATTACCTATATACTTGTATACAGGTGTGTTAATATCAATTTTATATACCATTTAGATAACATTCGCAACCTTCTCAGAATTAAAAATCATCCATTGCTTATATTGTAACGTTTAAGTTATTTTTAGCGCTTACACAGAAGAGAATAGATTTGAGCAATTGTAGATTTAATAACGCAAAGGCAAAATATGACTAAAACAACCAATATTCATAGACTTGAACACATATGTAATGAGGTACGAAAACGCATTTGTGTCGGTGAGTATGCCGATGGACAAGCATTGTATGAAGAAAAACTCGCTAAAGAATTTGAAGTAAGTCGAACGCCAATTCGCCAAGTGTTGCATCGATTAGCACTAGAGCGTTTTGTGGAAACGAAATCTGGTATTGGCACACTCATTATTCCGACAGACAGAGTAAGCTTTGAAGACGATCAGAATATTTTAGCTCAAACTTTGATGATGGCCGGTTTGGCTTCTGAGGAAATTGATGCAAATGACCGAATTGAACTCGCAACTTTGTTGCACATGAGTAAAATGATTACAAAAGATTTTTCCATCAATACCTATTGGGATACCTGCTACCGCTATAATTATTTGATTCGAGAAAAAATTCGTCACGATCTTATGAGAGACACCATTCATATTTTGTTTTGTAGATTGTATCGTTGGTTACTTGCTTCACCTACTCCAGAAAAAATTGAACAGTTGACACAAGCTTTGTTGAATGAATTACAGCAAGCGAATGAACTCGTTGAAACAGATAATAACGCATCGTCTTTGATACGCTTAAGGGCTAACGCCATTCTTTCGTTATCAAACTCCTAGCCTCTGTTGTGAACAATGAGACAAACAGACATCCTATTTTTTTAAGCCGGCATTTATGCCGATAAGGCTTTTTAAACTCAGTCAGGTTGTATTCAAACGCTTTGTCCTCACTTCTTTTTAGGCGTGTTGCTACTCCATGATTTGGCCGTTAACACACTAATTAAGGTCTCTAATCCTCGGGATTGGGGGCCAGCCCTTGTGGGGAATCAATATGTCTAGAAGCTTATCTTATTAAAGTGTTTACTTTTAAATAGCACTGCGTACCAATTGGGATGGCGTCTCGTTCCTGGTCATATCTGACCTAAATGATCGGTTGGGCGAATGTTTGTCTGATCATACTTAATCATAGAGATTTAGAGGGGATAATGAGCAGTAATATTAAAGAATTATTCAATGGCTATTTATTACAGTTAGAGACGATTGTTAATAAAGTACCCCCCGAGTTGTTCTCTGAATCTTTAGCTGATGGTATGTTTTCTCTTGAGGTGAACGCAAAAATAGCCGCCAATTTTGTGTTAAGGGGATATTACCCGCTGTTAGGGAAGGAGGTAATTTCATTGATGTCTGATGAGCAGGGCAAAGCCGCCGTCATTCGCCAAATCATCGACACGAGAGCGTTATTAGACACGCTTCCTGAAATTCATAACTTTGATGATAGTAAAGTCATAACGGATAAGGCTGGTTTTTCAGAAATACAGCTGTGCCAGTCAGATTTTATTCATCAATACATAGTGCCTAATTACTTCTTTCATATGGGGATGGTTTACGCTATCGCTAAAAGTAAGGGTTTAGCGGTGAGTAAAGGGGATTTCGATGGCCTTCATTCTTACCCCGCTGATTTTAGTTTTGTAAGCAGTTAAACAGAAAGCATTCGTATCATTTCTGCACGTAAAGCAGGCAAACAAGAGCGTAAGATATATGAGGATTTTCGCTATGCGTGATCATTATGATTTTTCAAATTCAGTCAAAAACCCTTACGCTAAAAAGCTTAAGAAGCAGGTCACGATAAGGCTTGATGAAGATACTGTTGAGTATTTTAAGGCGTTAGCGGATGACAAGGGCATTCCTTATCAAAGCTTAATTAATTTGTATTTAAGGGATTGTGCGCAGTCACACCTTGAACTGAAGATGGAGTGGCAATAAACCATCTTCATTCACTCCAAAAGAACGGAGTCTGTCTCGTTCCATTTTAGGCGATTCAGACTCCAATCCTTCTGTTTCTAACTCTTCCCAATCACTGGACTGATCTTGGTGTTTGTGTGAATAGGTAACTCACGGCTTGTGCCAATTTTGGGCTGACGTGTCCGCCGCGTAGCAGTGTCCAAAGTGGTTGTTTGGTTTCTGGGTGCTGGCTTAGTTCCGCGACGAATTTGTTGAACATCGCAAACGTATGCGAGAAATGAATGATCCTAAACAGACCCGTCATTGACGATAGAGATATAGCTACTACCTTAGCCTCATTTTTCCTTCATAGGGAGTGGGGCCTTTTTTATGCGCCAAAGGAATTATTCCCTCCCTTTATGTCTTATTAAGGGGCTTCTAACTAAACTGTAATCAAGCTGAATGAAAAAAATACAACAAACGAATAGTTGCCAGCTTTAGAATAAATTATTAGTGTTTAAGGCACGCATCGTCATACTGCATTAAAGGAAGTCACATGACACTGGAAAGAAAAATAGCCAAAGTCTTTCAGTTAACGGATGAAAATTGGATGAAACATGCTAATCCGTGGAGTGTATATACGAGATATTCTGTTTTACCGTTAATTATATTGGCTTTCTGGAGTAGGGTATGGATAGGCTGGTGGTGCCTAATTCCAGGTTTAATTACTATTTTATGGATGTTCTTTAATCCGATTTTTTTCAATAAACCCCAATCAACAAAAAATTGGGCTTCTAAAGCCGTACTTGGAGAAAGAGTTTATCTCAATCGAGACAAAGTAAAGATTCCAGGTATTCATATAACCCACTTGTATACCTTGCTTAATATTATTTCCTCATCGGGAATGATTCTTTCAATTTGGGCGGTTATCTATTACTCCGTTTGGGGAGCCATACTCGGAACGGCACTGGCGTATTTGGGGAAGAGCTGGTACTTGGATCGTATGGTTTGGTTATATGAATCAATGAAACTGGACAATGAAGAATATAAGAATTGGGAATATTAGCGGCTGAACAATAATCTATGCGATCTGGTGAACCTTCCCGTACTCTTTATCTGCCTCCAATTCATTAAACCCTTACGCTAAAAAGCAGGTCACGATAAGGCTTGATGAAGATACTGTTGAGTATTTTAAGGCGTTAGCGGATGACAAGGGTATTCCTTATCAAAGCTTAATACAATTTGTATTTAAGGGATTGTGCGCAGTCACACCGTGAACTCAAGATGGAGTGGCAATAAACCATCTTTATTCACTCCAAAAAGAACAGAGTCTGTTTAGGCGATTCAGACTCCAATCCTTCTTCTAGCTCTTCCTAATCACTGTACTGATCTTGACGTTTGTGTAAATAGGTAACTCACGGCTTGTGCCAATTTTGGGCTGACGTGTCCGCTGCGTAGCAGTGTCCAAAGTGGTTGTTTGGTTTCTGGGTGCTGGCTTAGCTCTGCGGCGATTTGCTTGAAAGCAATGTAGCCGTCTTCTCGGTGAGCCAGTTTTTCCATGATGATGCGCAGTAGCTGCGGGTTAAGACCTAACCAATGGGGGCATTTTGCAGCGAGGGCTGCAATAGGGTGAAGGTCGTCATCGCGGCATTCAGTCAAGCTACCAAGTAGGCCAAACAAGGGTAAAAGCAGTTGGTCGTTTAAGTCTGCTCTAGATAAGGCACGTAGGTAGCTGGCTTGCATCAAGGCATCTTGCTCGGTTTGCAGTTTCTCGATCAAGGTATCTTGCAGCGGGCTAGCGAGTACTTCATGTTCAAGGGCGTGACAAAGGGGGCTAACAACATGTTTGGGCGCTTGTTGAATGGCTTTTTGGATCAGTGCCTGATACTTGTTTTCATCCACTCTGGCAGCAAGTTCGGCTATGCCTTGTAGACCCAGTGTTTGCCAGCTGTCGTCATCTTGATTTAAGTCTGAAGAAAGGTATGTCACCACGTCATCAAAGTAGTGTGATGGCACTTTGTGAAGGTCTTTGCCTAGAATGGCGTGTAAACTTGCCATGCGTTCTTGATCGGGTTTGAAGGCGTAAGGGTTGTCTTCAAGGGCTTCTGATAGGCCTGCTTCTTCGCCTTTGTGTAATATTTTATCGACAATACTTTTGATAAAGTGATCTCGCGTGCCAAGGTTTAGGCAGCCCGTTTCGTCGAGTGGTAGTTTGATAAACCAGATAACACCTTGTTCTATGATGTCTTCTTTTTTGGCTTTACTGCCTTGTTCACTTCCCATGTTGAGTAGGCACGCCAACCAAGCGTGTTGACGAAATGGAAATGGGTAGGTTTGTTGTTTGCGGTCGAATTGGATCGCTTGTTGCGGGGTGATTTTGGTGATGTTGCGACCAATGTCATAGTAGCTTACATCACAACCGACCATGTCAAATAAGTCAGACAGAGATTCAATTTTGTTCATGATAAAGTTATGGCTCTTGTTGCCGATAAGGGCGCTAGTGTATGCCGTTATAGGTATGCTTGTATTTGTGATTTAACGTTGCGCTATCTTACCGTTTTTCAAAGGAGAAATCAGGTTGAAAGAAGCCTTTTCTGCCCATCATGTGTTGGCGGATTTATTGATGGACTTGCAAATGGCAATGCAAGATTGCGAGGTTTGGGAGTGTGAGGCGCCATCTGAAGAGGCGTTGCAAAGTACAGAACCCTTTTGTATTGATACGATGAATTTCGAGCAATGGTTGAGGTATGTGATGATTGAACGATTTAAAGCCATGTTAGCCTCGGGAAGCGATTTACCGGTGCGCTGTCATATTTCGCCTATGGCTGAGGAAGCGTTCAAAGATAAGCCAGCCGCGAAAGTCAGCAACGTAGTCACTTGTTTGAATCGTATTGATCAGCATTTGAGTGGTCATTTGTGATAACGGATCGATGTCATCATCCATTGGTTAAAGATCTAGCTTGGCTGGTGGAAGGGCATTATATCGAGCGTGATTTTGATCTTCAGCCCTATTGGCTCGATGATGTGAATGAGCGTTTGTTATGGCTGGATAAACACCCAGACGCTATTGTTAGTGCCCTTGCTGCGTGTAAGTCGCATTTCCTTGGTAGTTATTTTGAAACCTTGTTTTCTTTTGCTATAGAGCAATTGTCGGTTTTGAAAATACACTTGGAACATTTTCAGATTGAAAGCGAAGGCAAAACTCTGGGTGAAGTGGACATGTTGGTGGAAACACCAGATGGTGAGCTTCATCAATTCGAGATAGCGATTAAGTTTTATTTGGAAAGACCGGATCTTTTTCCTCATGATTGGATAGGGCCAAATAAAAATGACAGCTTGTTAAAAAAAGTCACTCGAGCCAGAGAGCATCAGTTGATCATTTTACAAACCAGTGAAGGTTCGGCGGCTATTGAGGCTATTGCAGAAGGGCGTAATCCACAGGCGAGTTTGCTGATTTTTGGTCGTTTATATGTATCTTTAGATAGTAAAGATAAAGTGATTGAATGGCTAAATCAGATTGAGCATGGTGGTTGGATTCGAGTGTCTCAGGTGGCTTTATTAGCGCCATTTTTTTCTGACTTTTTTATTTTACAAAAGCCTCATTGGTTGTCTGTACCATGCATAAGTGATAATTTCCCTTTCAATTCTTTGCAATATGCCTACAATCTTGTGGGCGAATTCTTGTTTGATAGTCGACCAAAACATGTTCTTTTGAAGCCGACTTTTAATACCACAGATCAAATATACCGCAATGTGTTTATTGTTCCCGATACATGGTGAAAGGTTCGACACAATAAAAGATCGAGATGTATAAACTGAATTCTATTAGTAGTATCTAAAATAAATGACCGATTTCTCAACATTGCTACAAGCAAAAATGCCCCTTGCCGCTTGGGTTATAGATATAGAGCAATCTAGTGTGCCATGGTGTAATGTGGCAGCGGAAGCTCTATTGATTGATTCTTTAGGTGGCATTAAATCTGGGCAACGCGTGATTGGGGAAGAGCTCAAGTCGCGTATTTCCGCTTATTTGAATAACCAGAGAGACGGTAAAAGTTTACCCTTTAAATGGCTTTTTAAGGCACCAGATGGTGTTAAGTACAATATAAAAGGCTCAGTTATTTCTTTAGATGAAGGTCGTAAAGGTATATCGGTCGAAGCGCATCCCGTTTCTATTTCTAAGGTAGCAGCTCAGTTTCCAGTCACAGATAAACGTGATAAGAATTTATTGACGCAGTTCAAAACGCTTTCCTTCGCTATTTTTGACAGTAACGGACGTTTTGTTGAAGGTAGTAAGCATTTTGCCTCGCAATTTGGTGATATTACTCATGCTCGTGATTTGTTTGCTGTTTCTGGTGCGGCGAATAGCTTTATTCGCCGTATGACTGAGCAGCAGAATTTATCCCAAGAAATACGCCTTACTACGGAAAATGGTGTGCGGTGGCATAAAATAGAAGTTTCCTACCAACACGACAGCAATACGGTGTATTTGCTAACCCATGATATTCAGGAAGAAAGAGATCATGAAGTTGCTTTATACCGCCTTAATAATTACGACAGTCTAACCAGCTTACCCAATCGAAACTTACTTTATCAGCAATTAGAGAGTGCCTTGGTGAATGCACGTAAGCGCCATCGCCAGTTTGGTCTTTTGTATTTAGATTTGGATGGTTTTAAAGTCATTAATGATAACTTTGGTCATCGTGTTGGCGATGAGTTGATTCAGCGCGTTGCGGAGCGTATTCAGGATAGTATTCCACCGAACTCATGTTTATACCGTTTGGGTGGCGATGAGTTTGTAGTGGTTCTAGAAAATACTCAGTCTGTAAAGGAATTGGAGAATATTGCTCAAAGCATTATGCAAAATGCCAGTGAAACCTATCCGGTTGCGAAAATGGAAATGATGATTACGGCTAGTATTGGCATTGCCAGTTATCCTCAACACGCCGCAGACGTGGATAATTTATTGAAAAATGCTGATGCTGCTATGTATCGAGCAAAATCGATGGGACATAATTTATTTTGTGTCTACGAAAATTATATGGCAGATAATATTAATGCCCATCTTACTTTAGGTGGTGGATTGCGTAAGGCGATAGAGGAAGAACAGTTTATTCTGCATTATCAGCCTAAAATCAGTCTTCCAGATGAGAAGGTCGTTGGAGCTGAAGCCTTGATTCGTTGGGTTCACCCTGAACTTGGTATGATCAGACCCGATCAATTCATTCCTTTAGCTGAAGAAAGTGGCTTGATTCTTCCTTTGGGAGAATGGGTAATTCACCGTGCTTGTCGCCAATTAAAAGAGTGGCGAGAACTCGGCTTATCGCCAGTTAAATTATCGGTTAATTTATCTAGTCGCCAATTCATGCAATCAGATTTGGTCGATATGGTTGAACGAGTGCTAAAAGAAACAGGTGTTGATCCAGAATATCTTGAGCTTGAATTAACGGAAAGTATGTTAATGGCAGATGCACAACAATCGATAGAAAAGCTACACAGCTTTAGAGAGTTAGGTGTCACACTTTCCATCGACGATTTTGGCACAGGTTATTCGTCACTCGCTTATTTGAAAAAATTCCCAATACAAACATTAAAAATAGACCGGTCTTTTATTAATGATTTGGGGCTAGACAGTGATAATGATGCCATTGTTAAAGCCACCATTGCGATGGCGAGTAGTTTGAATTTGAAGGTCATAGCGGAAGGCGTAGAAAACCGATCACAAGTCGCTGTGCTTAATAAGTACCAATGCCAAGAAGTGCAAGGCTATCTTTTTTCAAAGCCCTTAAGCAATGAAGATTTTGTGGTTTATTTGAGTGAACGCAGCTTAGAAGAGGCTTAAAACGCAGAATTCGTTATGGTGAAGGAGTTTTTAATGTTTTGCTTGTTACTATTGCGGTATTCTTCTCGCTAAAGCGCCCATTAATAAATTAAAGGTACATTGTGTCGACGCTCGAAAACCTTTCTTGTCCTATAGATGCTGCGCCGTTAACGCGTGATCAACGAAGCTTAACGTGCGAATATGGACATACTTATGATTTAGCTAAAACAGGCTATGTTAATCTTCTTCCAGTGCAAAATAAGCGTTCTAAAGACCCTGGCGATAGCAAAGAAATGGTGATCGCAAGGCAAAACTTTTTGAATCAACAGCACTACTTTCCTATTGTTAACGCGATATTTGCGTCCTGGCCGAGAGAGCATTTAGTTAATGGAATGCGAATTCTTGATGCAGGTTGTGGGGAAGGTTATTACTTAAATGAAATGGGAAAGTCGTTAGCTGAGCAAGACATTGAAGCAGAACTTACCGGTCTTGATATTTCAAAATGGGCCATCGTTGCTGCCAGTAAACGTGATAAAATGGTGAGTTGGGTGGTAGGGAGTAATGCCAGTTTACCTGTCCCCGATGAGCGCTACGATGCGGTATTGTGTTTATTTGGCTTTCCCGTATTTAATGAATTTTCAAGAGTATTGACTGATGATGGTTTGATGCTACTTGTTGAGTCTGGCCCTAATCATCTTATTGAATTGCGCAAAATACTCTACCCATCCATTCATGACTATAAGCAAACTTTTTCTGATGGAATCGCTGGCTTTGATTTAGTTTCTGAGCAAGAAGAAACTTTTTCCTTTACCCTCGATTCGCAGGAAAAAATTCAAGATTTATTAAGTATGACGCCTCATATTCATAAAGCCTCATATGATGGTCGAGAAGCTCTAAAGCAGTTCGACTCTATTACTCTCACTGCGGACATAAAGCTTCGCTGGTATCGGAAGAATGTAAAGGAAGTGAGTCATGTCTAGCCATTTAGATGACCTTTTTAATAAGAATAGAGAGTGGGCTGCTAAGGTTACCGCGGAAGATCCAGAGTTTTTTTCGACCCTTTCTAAGCAACAAAAACCAGAGTATTTGTGGATTGGTTGTGCTGATAGCCGTGTTCCAGCCAATCAAATTGTTGATTTATTACCAGGTGAAGTGTTTGTTCATCGCAATATCGCTAATGTCGTAGTGCATACCGACTTAAACTGTTTATCAGTTATTCAGTTTGCAGTTGATGTGTTAAAAGTAAAGCACATCATGGTGGTGGGTCATTATGGCTGTGGTGGTATTAAGGCGGCCATGGGCACCGAAGAGCATGGCATGATCGATAATTGGCTACGTCATATCAAAGATGTTTACCGTTTACATCGTGTTGAACTTGATGCAATAGCGGATGAGCATGTTCGATTTGATCGCATGTGTGAGCTCAATGTGGTCGAGCAAGTAGCTAATGTTTGCCAAAGCAGTATCGTACAAAATGCATGGAAAAATGGACAAGAGCTACATGTTCACGGTTGGTGTTACAGTATTGATAATGGTCATATTACAGACTTGAAAAGGACCGTTTCTAGTGCAGAAGAGTCTCAAGAGCAAATGAACAATAATATGTAGGTGCATTTTAGCCAGTATTTTAAACAACAACGCCAGAACGGTAATAGGTTCTGGCGTTGTTGTTTTTAGCTTTTGTTTTTAAGGTTTCGCTCTTATGTCTTTCATTAAATAAATTCATACCGAGTGATTTGCTGGTAGGTCTCTTCGGGGGCTAATAATATTGGCGGAAAATGAGGCTGGTTTATTGCATCTGGCCAATGTTGGGCTTCGAGAGCAAGACCCGCGTAAGCTTCTAATGCACCTTGGTTAATATTAGATTCGGGTTCCAATTGAATATGACGACCGTCATAGACCTGTAGTCCCGGTTCGGTTGTTTGATAATGTAGTGTGAGTCCAGTGATAGGGGCTTTCAGTGTGGCGACCGTTTGTAGAGGTCGATGACTGATAAGAGAAAGACAAAAGTTTGTATCCAACCCCGGATAATCATCACGACCTATGGTTCTAAGCTCATGAAAATCAAAGGCACTGCCAGCGGTCTGAGTCACTTCACCGGTTGGGATAAGGCCATCATCCACAGGTAAATAATGGTCTGCTTGGATGCTCAGTTGATGATCCAGAATCGAGCCTTGACCATCAAGGTTTATATAACTGTGGCCAGCGAAGTTACAAATGGTCAGTTGATCGGTCGTCGCAGTGATTTCCATTTCTAATGCGCTGTCTATTAAGCGATAAAAAACATTCACTTCCATGTTTCCTGGGTAGCCCATTTCACCATCGGCTAGAGTGGTTTGTAATTGAACCATGTCATTCGTTTGCTTGATGATAGACCAGTTTTTGCTGCCGGTACCATTTGGCCCACCGTGCAAATGATGAGCTTCAGGTATGGTTGGCGGTAATTGGTAAGTTTTTCCACCTATGACTGCATGACCTTTATTGGTTCGATTAGCAACGCGCCCAACCACAGCACCAAAGTATTTTGCCCCTTGAAGGTAGTCGCTTAGTTTTGGAGACCCTAAAAACAGTGAGTGCTCATAGCCATTTAAGTAAACGGATTGAATCGTCGCGCCCAATGTCAAAATAGACACTTTAAGGTGTGTGTTTTGCAGAGTAATCGATTGTACTTGGTTTAAATCTGGTGCGAGGTTCACGAAAGTATCCTTTTCAAATAAAAGGGGGCCAAAGCCCCCAGAAAGCTTAGCTGCATAAATAAATTAGATATTGTCTAGTAAGTCATTAATACGATATTGCGCTGTTTCTAACGCATCGTCTATCGATTTGTCGCCATTAACCGCAGAGCTTAACTCTTCACCAAGAATATCTTGAATGGCAAATTGTCTTAACACGGCTGAAGGCAAAGCTTGACCTGTTTTGGCAATTTTAGCGATATCACTACGATGAGGAAGTGATTTGAATTTCTCGCTATTGATGACGGCTTTTACGACGGGTAAGTGACCCGTTCTTGCCCATTGATAGTTATTGTCATAAAAGAATTTGAACAATTTACCAATGGCGGCCATTTTTTCATCACTACGCTTGCCACGAGGAACAGCCCAACCATGCCCATCTGTATAGGTTACATCTTTCTTATCAAAGAACTGCGGGATAGGATACACACTGTAACCCCCTGACAAGGCATTATTACTCTCTTTGGATTGGTTATCATATGACCCAATTAACCATGTTCCATTGACAGAAATACCGGCGTCACCACTGGAAAAACCTGAAACGGCGGCGGCATAGTCCAGATTTTTTGCGGTGACATCTAACATATCTTTCATGAAGGTGAGTGTTTTCTTGGCGTCTTCGCCTGTTAAGTCAATTTGTTTAGGGTCATCAAAAAAAGCGCTGTTCTGTTGCATCATCAAGGTATAAAACATGCGTGCAAAGCTGGCGGTTTCATTAGCTGATACCTGAATTAGATAGGGTTTCCCTGTGGCTTCTTGAAACTGTTTGCCTTGAGAAAATAGTTCTTCACGGCTGGTTGGTAAAATAGGCGTGCCATCTTTTTTGAGTAACCCTGCTTGCTTCATAAGGTTGTTGTTTACATGAAACAACATGGTCCAGTTATCAAAGGGTAGAGCGTATATGCCATCTTCTTTGGTGACACTGGAAATGCCTGCTTCTGTAAAGTCATTAGGCTTGATGTTCTGATCTTTTAAAAGCTTATCGAGGGGAACTAACAAACCACGAGATTGATAATCTGAAATGGCCGAGTAATGCATAGAAACAACATCTGGTGCAGACCGTGAGGCCAGTTGGGCATTAAGTTGATCATAGCCTGGCCATTCGACTGTGGTGACGTTTACGTCAATATCTGGGTTGTCTGCCTCGAACTTGTTAACCAACGAGGTAATGATGCCGCATTCGCCAACTGCTGAAGACACATCTGTGTTATTGCCATATTCGGCTTCACACGCACCAAAGAAACGCTGTAGTTCGATCGTAGTAGCGTTGGCAAGCGGTGATAATGCCAAAAGACCTGCTGTTGCAGTTCCGAGAAGTAACTGTTTCATTATTTTTCTCCTTGTTCGTTTTTATTTTTGTTTTCTATCTCGTTTTATTCTTACGCTTATTAATAATTCAACGAATGCTATTTGACGGCTCCTCCTGAGACCGCAGTGACAATGTGACGCTGAAAAAAGATGTACACGATAAGTACTGGTAAAGACGCGAAGACCGCTTGCGCGCCTAAAAAGCCTAAACCTTCAGATTGCGCAAAGTTGGATTGTGAGGACGCAATGCCAATCGTTAGGGTGTACATATCGGCTTTCGTCGCCGAGATCAGCGGCCACCAATAATCGTTCCACGCTTGCAAGAAAGTGAAGATGCCCAAGGTCGCCTGCGCAGGCAAAGTGAGAGGTAACAAGACTTTCCAAAAAATGCGGAAGGTCGAGGTATTGTCCAGCATGGCGGCTTCATCGATTTCTTTGGGAATGGCACGGAAAAACTGTGTCATGAGAAATACCCCAAACGCCGAGGATAAATTGGGCAAAATCAAACCAATGTGCGTGTTATGCAAGTCAAACCAGTTGAACATTTGATGACGGGCAATGATCACCGCTTGTTCTGGTACAGCGAGGCCAAACAACACAATGATGAAAAGCGTTTTGCGAAAGGGAAACTCAAGCCTAGCAAAGGCATACCCTGCAAGTGACGACAGCAACAAGACCCCAAAGGTTTGACCAACCGCCACAATCATGGAATTCATAAACCAACCAAATACGCTGGAGGATTCGAGAATATTGGCATAATTGACCAAGGTATAAGGCATATTAAACACCGCCTCAGTACCTCTGAGTAATTCCCCATTGTCTTTCAATGAGAGGCCGACTATCCAAGCTACGGGAGCCATCATGATCACACCCAGAGCCGCGGCAATCCAAAACAGACGACGGTTGCTGGTCAAATGTTCAGGTGAATACTTCATCGTTTTCATGTGTCTGACCCCTCTTTACGAGTGCTGATCCAATACTGCAACATGGCGGCGCAAAGAATGATTAAGAACAGAATTTGTGATGCCGCTGCCCCCATACCAATATCCCAGCGTAAGAAACCAACTTCATATATGTACATGACAATTGGCCGAGATGAGCCAGCGGGACCGCCATTGGTCATAAGTTGGGCTTGCCCAAATAACTGAAACTGCATCACTACCTGAATGACAGCCACGAGCATAATGGTGGATTTAATAGATGGTAGAGTGATGCGAGTTAACACTCGCCAACGAGAGGCATTGTCAAGCGCGGCGGCTTCGTATAGATCCTTGGGTATTTGTTGTAAGGCCGCTAAAAAAAGCATCATGGGTAAGCCGATACACCACCAAACGGTTGCGACGCCCACCGAGAAAAGAGACCAGCCTTTGGTCGATAGGAAGCCAATGGGCTCCCAGCCAAAGAACTCAAATATCAATGACATCAAGCCATCATTCGGGATGAAAACAATCCGCCAGATTAAGGTCACGATAGTGACGGACAAAATAGAAGACGCGAAAAACAACCCTCTAAGAAAGGAAGAACCTTTGCTGGTTTTGTTGAGTGCTAAGGCTAAAAATAATCCGAGTACGACCAAGGTCGGCACGGACACACCAACAAAAATCAGCGTATTTTTAACCGCTTGTGCAAAAATAGGATCGTTAAAAAGTCGCGCGTAGTTTTTGAGACCAATAAAGCGCTCACCGCCAAACAGGTCAACTTTATTAAGAGAAAGCCAAATTCCCCAACCCAGTGGAAACACCAACAAAGTGACGAAAAAGCTCAGGTATGGCACGACAAACAAGCTGTTTGACCAACGGGAACGACGATAACTTTCTGCCATGTTACACCTCCTTTTGACCGTGATAGGCCAAGCCATTACCGTCAAAAATGTGCGTGGCGTTAGAAGACAGGGCAATTCGAATGGTATCGCCAGCCTTAGCTTTTGAGCGACCAGAGTCTTCTGCAATAAGTTCTGTTCCATTGGCCAAAGTGCCATAAAGCAAGGTTCTATCACCTAGGCGTTCCACCACTTTGATGGTCAAGTCGAGACCATTTTCCGTTGCTGCAACCACTTGTGTGTCTTCTGCTCGAACCCCAAGAACCGCTCCTTTTGGGTTAAAGTCATCTGGTAGTGTTACGCTGGTGGCTATTTTTCCGACCTGGTCTACCTCTACGCAAACGCCTTCGGCAGCAGGAGTAATCGCGCTAATGGGAAGCATCGACATGGCGGGAGAACCAACAAATTCGGCAACAAAACGGCTCACCGGATATTGGTAAATCTCCATCGGCGTGCCGATTTGCTCTATTTTTTGGTTATGCATGATGACGATGCGATCGGCTAGGGTCATGGCCTCCACTTGATCATGGGTAACAAAGATCATGGTCGATCCAAGGCGCTGGTGGAGTTGAGCCAATTCCAAACGGGTTCGGCCACGTAATGCCGCATCTAAATTGGATAGAGGTTCATCAAACAAGAAGGCTTTGGGTTCTTTGACAATGGCACGACCGATGGCCACACGCTGTCGTTGGCCACCTGATAATCGTCCGGGTTTGCGATCCAGCAGGTGATCAATTTCGAGGATTTTGGCCGCGTCATTCACGCGACGGTCAATGTCATCTTGTGCGACTTTGATGTTTTCCAGACCAAACGCCATGTTTTGGCGAGTGGTCATATGAGGGTAGAGCGCGTAGGACTGAAACACCATGGCAACGCCACGTTGACCTGGCGGCAAGGTATCAATGCGTTCATGGCCAATTTCGATGGTGCCTTCGGTAATGGATTCCAACCCAGCAATCATGCGCAAAAGGGTAGATTTACCGCAACCGGATGGGCCAAGAAAGACAACAAATTCACCATCTTCAATGTGCAAGTTGATGTCGTCTAATACGTTAACACTGTCATATCGCTTTGTTATATTTTTTATAGAGATAGATGCAGACATAGTTTCCTCACTCAGCAATGTTAAAACGGATAACTGTTGGGGGAATTAACCCCCAATACGAATCATGCGATAGCTCATAGGAGCAATGCTTGCTGTGAGTTGCTGTTGTGACACTGATGCACCTTGTCCATCTTTGGGGACTACTTGCTCTGCATCTGGACCATTTTTAGCGTCAAGTGCGTGGCCTGCCATCTCTTTATCCATAATGATGTTGTTATGGGTAAAACCTTGCAGAGAGAGTGCTAATTCAATGTTTTCATCAGGGTGACGGTTAACGATAAAGAAGGTCAGTGCGCCATCTTTATCGGATTCCACCGCAGAAATATCCAAATAGGAGACATCTTCAGCAAATTCGGTCGTGTAGCCTTGGCATTGCACCGCAAGGTTAAGGGCGGTGCCACGCCCGTATTGGGATGCAAATAGGTAAGGGTAGTAAGTTGACTGACGCCAAGCTGGGCCGTCTTTGACCGTCATAATCGGGGCGATTACATTGACCAACTGCGCTAAACAGCCAATTTTCACCACATCACTGTGGCGAATAAAGGTATTTAAAATACAGCCCACTTGTAGAGTGTCGGCAAAGTCGTAAATGTCTTCGAGTAGGGCCGGTGCATGAGGCCAACCATCATTGCCTTCGAGAATTTTTTTATCTTGTTCGTTGGAGTGATACCAGACATTCCATTCATCGAAGGAAATATACACATCGTGATTGGAGCGCTTTTTGGCTTTGGTTGCTTTAATAACCGCAGCGATGGTCTCGATATAGTTATCGAGCAAACTGGCTTTGGCTAGGTAATTCGCTGTATTTTTTTCATGGTTGTCGAAATACATGTGCAGCGAGATGTAGTCGACAGTATCGTAAGTGTAATCCAGCACCGTGCTTTCCCATTCAGGGTAAGTCGGCATTTTGGGAGAAGACGAACCACAGACAACCAGCTCGATGTTTTTGTCGAAAGCTCGCATGGCTTTAGCGGTTTCAAACGCGACTCGACCATATTCCGCTGCGGTTTTCTGTCCGATTTGCCAAGGGCCATCCATTTCATTACCCAGACACCAAAGCTTCACATCCCAAGGCTTTTCTCGGCCATTCTGTTTGCGAAGGTCAGACCAATAAGAGCCGCCAGGGTGATTTACATACTCAAGGAAAGCGCGTGCTTCATCCAAACCTCGGGAACCAAGGTTAACGGCGAGCATCATTTCTGTGCCTGCTTGTTCAGCCCACTCTGCGAATTCGTGAATACCAATTTCATTGCTTTCTGAAGTGTGCCAAGCAAGATCAAGGCGAGTAGGACGGTTCTCTTTTGGCCCAATGCCATCTTCCCAATTGTAGGCGGATACAAAATTGCCACCAGGGTAGCGAGTAACAGGAACATCAATGTCTTTAATGAGTTCGATAACATCTTGGCGAAAACCGTTTTTATCCGCCGTTGCGTGACTTGGTTCGTAAATGCCGCTGTAAACAGCTCGTCCCAGATGTTCGATGAATGAGCCGTATAGGCGGGGATCAATTTTGGCGATCACATAGTCTTTGTGTGCAGTCACGGTGGCTCGCATGGAAACTCCTTTTTTCTTATCTTTATTTTTAGAGGTTTAAGATTTTATTAAGTATTTTGATTTTTGTTATTTATCGGATATTTGGATATTAAAATCATGTTTAGCCTAAGGTCAATCAATAAGACGTTTATTTTTTGCTCAATGAAATACCAAAATTGGTATGAATCAGCGTGATATGATGCGAAAAAAGAAAGATGGAAATCGTTAGCGAGTCTCTAAGCTATTAAAACTTATATAATTTATTGAGCTTTTGGGCGAGAGGACTCAACAACAGAAAGTCTACATCAGAAAACAGGATGTTGTGTGAGATTAAGATTGAAGGCGTAATACGATATCTTGATCGTAATTACCGAACTGCTTACCAAAAATATTGATACCACCAGGGTGTTCTGCGTCATTGGGAACTGAGATTCGCACGCGAATGGATCTATGTTCTTCTAGTGCGAGATCTTTTAAAGAGACGTTAGAAACTCTTATACCATCAACGTAAGTGCCGTCTTCTGTGACGCGAAAGCTTTTTAAGTGGCCATATTGGCTGCCTGCTAATTTCCACCAGTCGGGGGTGAATTTACCACGATGATCGCCATAGTCCCCTGGCGCTGTCCAGATGGCAACAGTGATACCATTGATGGACACATGGATATCAGAAGGCCAGTTTTCTGAGGTGCCCGGCACTTCTGAGGACAGTTCCATTATAAGGTCTAGTTCCTTCACTGTTTGACCGGCAATGCGTGCATTGTTAGGGAATTGGTATTCCACATAGCCCTTGGTGAACCACAATAAGCCAGCGCGCATGCGGTCGGGAGACAGATAGGTATCTGGACTATCAAGAAAACCCACTATGCCTGTCTCTGAGCACAAACCACATGGGGCCATGACATCAAATTCAGAATACAAGCCAACCGGCATAGCCACTTCGATGACGTTGTTCTGATTTTTTTTGGTATTGCTAAAAGATAAGACGATTTCTTCATGTGTGGCGCGGCAAATTTTTTGGCTGCCTTTGCGGCCTTTTTGACTTTCTGTGGTGATGAGGCCAGCGCTTTCGAGGGAGTTCAAATGGCTAGAGGTAGAGGATTGGGGGAGTTCCAGTAGATCGGCAATGTCATTGACATTCATTGGGCCTTTTTCATGTAGCAAGGCCAATATAGCCAATCGGGCAGGTGCCGCGAGGCTTTTTAGAACGTCCGCGCCATCCTCAGGGGTTAGCAATAAGAACTTTTTACTCATCGTCATCTCCGGCTATTGATGACTTTATATCGAGATTTATGATTCTTATCAAGTTTTAGTTATTGATTGAATGTGAATAAAAGTAAGTCACGACCGCTTTACAAGATGACAAAGCGGTCATGATTGCGATGTTTTTTTAGGCCAGTGGCCCACCTATAATCGTTGTACGCAACCCTGCAATAATATTTTCACCGGTTTCTTGTCTTAGCTCATCGTACCAAGCTTGGGTTTCTTGCATGTCTTTGCCATGGGTTACATCGCAGCGTTTACGAGCTTTTAGTACAAGATCCTTCACGCGAAAGCGGCGTTCTTCTTCGTATTGTTTCAAAGCGGCCAACACTCCAGAAACAGTTTTGTCTTTCTCTTTGAATTGATCAGCAAAGCATTGTCCAAGTACAACCGCATCTTCTAGGGCAGAACAGCCACCTTGACCAATATCGGGTGTGGTACTGTGCGCGGCATCACCAAGCAGGGCTATATTGCCTTTGACCAAGGTATCAAAAGGCTCAATGTCGTGGATTTCAATACGATTGGTGGTTTCTGGATTAATGGCAGCAATCAGTTTTTGGACAGGTTCTGCCCAGCCTTCAAAATAACGCGATAGGTCGGACACCAGGGTACTTCTGTCTTCGGCTAGACCTTTTGGTAACGGTACATCAAAGAAGAAGTAAAAACGGCCGCCAGCAATGGGCATAATGGAAACGCGTTTGCCTTCACCAACAAAGGTGGTCCACTGGTCACCAGGCGCAAGGCTTTCATCGATGTCGACTAAACCATTCCAGTTAACATAACCTGCATAGCGGCGCTCGGTTTGATAACCAATCACATCGGCACGTACAATGGAGTGAGTGCCATCCGCTGCTATCATAAAATCCCCTGTGGCAGTGGTTCCATCAGTAAAGTAGGCAGTCACTTCCGTGTCGCTTTGTTCAACTTTTTCAATACGCTTGTTAAATTGAATCTGGTCCTGTCCCCACCATTCAATCATTTGGCTTTGTAGGTCGGCACGAGACACTGGGCAAGGGCGTTCGCCGACGGCATCCACGAGTGGAGCAAGGCTAAATTGCGTCATCACACTGCCTGTCATGCCATCGTTGTATGCCATTTTGTGCATAGGGCCACCTAGCTCATCCATGATGCTGCCCATGCCTAAATGGTTCATGCATTTTACACCGTTGGACCAAATAGAGAGCGCGGCACCCACTGGCTTGATCTCTTTAACCGCTTCAAAAATATCGCATTCGATGCCTTGATGTTTGAGTGCGGCAGCAGCAGACATGCCACCGATCCCTGCGCCAATAATAAGTGCTTTCATCTTATTCTCCTTTAATCTTGCGCTGATATGGCGTTGCATAACCGCGCATTTTTAATGTCTCGTTAAAGGAATGAATGGCAATTTGTGTGCCATGAAACAGGTGAGCCTATTAATTTTTTATTGAAACCTTTGTTTTAGAGGGGCGCATTATTCATCGGATTGGGTCAAAGAAGACAAAGGCGAAATTTCTTCTTTGACCGATAGGACAGAAAATGGATTAACTTGGTGCGAGTGAAATGGGATTTGCTTCATTCTGGTTCATATTCAAGCCAGTATAATTGGCAAGATTAACTGCCTCGGTAGGTGCTGTAAGAGTAAGGTGAGACAAGCAAAGGGATATGATAATGGGCGTTTTCGTCATTGATGCCGAAGCGAATAATTACTGTGTTTAAAAAGCTGGGCCCAGATGATTGATTGTTTTCTAGCGTATCAGCAAAGTATTCGTCGATAGCAAATTCCAGCTCATAAATCCCTACAGAAAACTGATCGTCTTGCAGTAAAGGCTGATCACAGCGGCCATCATTGTTGGAAATGGTGCTATGAATAAGTTGTCGCTGGCCATCATTAAGTTGGTAAAGGTGTATTTTTACGCCAGCAGCAGCAATGCCTTTTGTCGTGTCGAGGATGTGGGTAGTGAGGTATCCCATTGTTTTTCCTTACTGTATTTTTTTATGGTGATGTGATCTTGCCTGTTTTTTGCAAGGAGCACAGTAATAAATGAAATGTGTCTGAAAATAGTGTTTCATGGGTATCAATATTTGTGCCATGAGTGTTTTTTACTTGTCAGTATTGTTTTTGTAGAATTGTTGGAATTTGGAGTCTTACCATGCACGACCCGTTAGTTGTTATCAGCCAAATGGAAGAGGCGGATTTTATCGCGTTATTTAGCCGTATTTATGAACATTCTGAATGGGTGGCAGAAGCATTATGGCGTCAAAAATCCCAGAATCCAGAGACCTATCTCGACAGCATCGACAAGATACGATTGGCGATGGCCGATATCGTCGAACAAAGTAGTGATGAGCAAAAGCTGATTTTACTCCGTGCCCACCCAGATTTAGCCGGTAAGGCTGCTCTAGCAGGGCAGTTGACACAAGAGTCCACCTCCGAGCAAGCAGGAGCGGGTCTGGATCAATGCACACCAGAAGAATTAACCCAATTCCTGCAATTGAATGATACCTACCGAGAGAAGTTTGGTTTTCCTTTTATTATGGCCGTGAAAGGCGCCACTAAAGAGCAAATTCTAATGGGCTTCGAAAGCAGAATGCCCAATGACTGGCAAACTGAGTTTGACCGAGCCATGAGCGAAGTTCATAAGATTGCAGGTTTTAGATTATCGGATCTCTAAATAAAGATCATAGGTAAGGTAGTGAGCAGTAACAGCCCCATGGATACGCTAAAGTAGCGGTGAAACTTCGGCTCTTGCAACCTGTTCGAGACTAGCTTACCTATGGTAATCCACATAAATGTGCCGGGTAGCGTCGCAATATTAAACATAATGATGCACAGCACAGCCGATGACCAATAAAGATCCCCTGTTAATGTGAACACAGAACTTGCTGTCATTAGGCTTGCCCACGATTTAGGGTTAATTGCTTGAAATGAGGCGGCTTGTAAAATCCCCATGGGTTGAAGTGCTTTTTTATCAGAGTGTCTTTTGGCAAGCGCAATTTTGATTGCCATGTAAACGATGTAGCTTGCTGCAACAAAAGCGAACACCTTATGTAGATAAGGCCAATGCTTAAACATTTCCCCCAAGCCAAACAAAATCAGTATATGCAGTAGTGTCATGCCAAAGCGAATACCAAGCACGTGAGGTAGTGTTCTTTTAATACCAAAATTGGCCCCTGAATTGGCTAATAGGATGTTATTAGGTCCTGGTGTTATGGTGCTTATTAAGCAAAAAAGAATGAGCGCAGGGGTGATTTCCAATAGGGCATTATTGATCATTTCCATTCCTTTAAAGAAAGTTTTAGATTTAAATTGTATTGATACAATTTATGTTGTATTGTCTTTAATTAGATTTACATAGAATACAATTTTGGGCAATTTATTTATTGTTATGAATACAATTATGGGCATTAGCAAAGATACATTTGATCAAGCTTGTTTGGCGCATCCAAAATACAAGGCATTGGCTCATATAATTGAGCAGGCGATACAATCAGGCGAATTACCTGATAAACAAAAGTTGCCTGCGCAAAGGTTGTTAGCCGACAAACTTGAGATTACTCATGGCACGGTGACCAGAGCGTATGATTTGCTGGAAAAGAAAGGTTTGGTGAACGCAAAGTTGGGAGCAGGCACTTATGTAAATCTTCCAAGCTCCTTTGTGACTAGTGATGTGCCAGCCATTAAGGAATACGATTTTGCCTCCAGTATGCAGCCTATGTTAGGTCAGCAAATGTTGGTGAAAAATGCGCTAAACGAATTGGCGCAAGATCTTATTTCAATAGAAGAGGTGATGACTTATTCGCCAAATGGCTTACGAAAGCATCGGCAAATATTCAGCGATTGGCTTGCTTCTAAGCAGATTCAAATTGATAAAGATGACATTGCTTTCACCCAAGGTGCCCAACAAGGGATTTATACTTGCCTGCAAATTCTCACCAAAGAAAATGACTACATTCTTCATGAAGAGTTAGCATACCCTGGGGTATTTCGAGCAGCAGAAGCCCGCGGCGTTAATCCGTTAAGTGTGCCGCTAACGGCGGAAGGGTTGGATTTGGTGGTATTAGAAGAATACTGTCAGAAGTTTCGCCCAAAAGTGCTGTACATCACACCTAATATTCAAAATCCGACTAATATTCAGTACTCAGAAACGCAGCTAAGGGCAATAGTTAAGTTAAGTGAGAAATATCAGTTTTATATTATTGAAGATGATGTGAATTATTGCCTACCAGAAAATTGGAAAGTGCCGTTACAGCAGCAAGCCCCAGATCGAATATTCTATCTTTCCAGTCTCTCTAAATATGTGGCGGGTGGTTTAAGAATTGCTTTTTGTTTGGTTCCTAAACAATGGCAACAAGCCTTTAATATGAGCATTCATAGTCAGTGTTGGATGGTATCGACACTAAACTTCGAATTGGCCACTCGTTTCTTAAGAAGTGAAAATTTTCAACATAATCAGTCCCTTCTAGAAGGTGAGATGCGTTATCGGCAAGACGCTTTTCATGCACTGGTTGAAAAGCATGGTTTGCGCTCTCGGACTGGCGGTTTGAATGCTTGGTTGACGTTACCAAGTCATATTAATGTGAACCAACTGAATAATTTTTTTGCATCAAAAAATATCAAAGTCAGAACCGCCGATTTGTTTCGTTGTCCTACTGCGTCCTTACCTTCGGTTAATTCTTTTAGAGTGTCTTTAGGTGGCTTTAATTCAAGAGTTGATTTTGAAAATGCGCTTTCTGAGTTTGAAAATGCCTTAATACAATTCAACAGCCAAGAAGATATTGTTATTTGATATTTTGAATCAAACCTTATTTAAAAAGGCCATCATAGGGATTTTATGATGGCCTCTTGGCGGTTATTTATCTACAAAATTAGCCTGAATACGTTGGGTCAAAAAGTCTGCTGCACTGATGGGTTGGTAGCGTTTGGCTGGGCCTTGGATGATCTGCGTTTTATTGGCTTGGCAAAAGAAGGCAATAGAATGGCGACTGCCGCAGTATTCATTGATACGTGGCAAGCGAACCCTATGTAGGTTGGATTTAAGCTGGTCATCACTCCATCGCATCAACATATCACCAATGTTACAGGTGATCACATTGGCAATGGGTGGAATGCTGGTCCAGCGTTGCGTATCGGCTTCTGCTCCTGGGCAAACTTGTAAGCCGCCATGGCCTTCGTGTTGGAACAATAGCGTTAAACAATCGAAATCGGTATGAGCACCAGCGCGCCAAATATTACCTTGCTCATTGACGCCCTCTGTTGGGTAATAGTGCAGTAAGCGTAATGTGCTTTGGTAGTCGGTTTGGTTTGGGTCGTGTGCTTGGGTAAAAAAGTCTCTAGCAAAGCCAAGTTTGTCTGTAAAACAGGATAGGACTTTCATGCCCACTTCCCAGCATTGTTTTTCAAAGCGTAGAGTGTTGGCTTGAAAGTTTGGCAACTCGTCTTCAGTCGGCCACAAATTATCCATGTGGTATTGGGTAATCTGATAAGATTCTTTTTGGTCTTTGGTGCCAGTAGAAGGGCGGATTTGACTGCGACTTTCCCATCCTGCATTGACGCTTTTGGGGCGAGGATATTGGCTCTTGATGCTTTCTGGTAGGTTAAAGAAACGCTCTGATTCTTTGAAGGCGGCGTCTATATCTTGCGGATCTATGCCGTGATTACTTAATTGGAAAAAGCCGATTTGCGTGGCCGCTAGCCAAAGTTGTTCGGTGATTTCTTCTCGACGATTTTCAAAATCGCTCATATCTATGATGCGAATTTCTCGGTCGTTGGTGTCTTCCCCTTTACCACCAAAAGTGGTTTCGCGTTGTAGTTCTTCAAGTGAATATGAATGTGTCATGGTTTTCTCCCATTCTCCTAGGTTGAAAATAACTAGGCGTTTTGCCTAGTGGAAAATGGAGCAATGACCTGATGCATTTCTTTTGAAAAACATCTGACTGCTTCTACTCCGGTTATTGCTATTGATTGGTTAACGCTTTTATTTACCAAACCCCCTCATGCAATTTTGCGGCCTCTTCTTCAAGGCAAGGCCCAATGACTTCAACTTGTCGTTGGCCTGATTCAAAGACGGTTCGACAAGGTAACGCCAAGGTTGGGTTTTCTGGGTGATTGCCCGTGATTTGTTTTAAGCTGTCTTCGCTTAGCCCGTATACCAGACGCCCAAGTCCCGCCCAATAAGCTGAGCCTGCGCACATCGCACAGGGTTCTGCGGAAACATACATGGTGCATTTTACGAGAAAATCAGGGCGATACGCTTTGCTTGCGCGCGTCATTAACTTGCGCTCTGCATGGCCTGTCATATCGAAATCAGGCAAGTAGCCGTTGACTTGGGTCATCAGTACATTGTCTTTATCGTCTACCAAAATCGCCGCAAAGGGATGAATACCTTGTTGTTTGGCTTCCTCGGCAAGCGCAAAGCTTTGGCGTAAAAAATCGGTGTCTTTAGTGTTTAATGTCATATCTGTCTCTATAGTTGAGGTTCTTACGATGTCATGAGCGCAATAATCGCAAACTATTTCTTCTTAGGAAGGCTCCACGGAAACCACCACGCCTGAATCCATTGAATCGATTTAAACAGCAATAAACTGATAATCGACAAGAAAATAAGTCCAGCAAAAGCTTGTGGAATTTTAAAGAAAGACGTGGAGAACTGAATGAAATAGCCCAACCCTTCCTCTGCGGCGACAAATTCCGCTACCACAGCACCAATGATGGCTAAAGTGATGGATACTCGAAGGCCACTAAAAATATGAGGGATCGCATAAGGAATGCGAATCTGCCAAGTTTCTCGGTAGCGTGGAGCGCGTAAAGATTGGCTCAGTTCGATCATTTCGGGTGGGGTTTCTAACATGCCCGTTGTGGTGGATACCACCAGAGGAAAGAAGGTGATCAAGCAGGTGATTAGCACGCGAGATGGATCTTCTGTGCCCAGCAAGACAATGATCAAAGGCGCAACGGCCACCACTGGCGTCGATTGAATCACGATCAAAGCGGGATAAAGAACACGGTTCATCAATTCGGAACGCATCATGCCAATAGACAAGGGAATCGCAATGAGAATAGACAGAGCAAAGCCCATTAGCGCAACCCGTAACGTGGCCCAAAGGTGTGTTAGCCAGCGAGAAAATTCCACATCAAAAAACGCCATAAATATCGCGGATGGAGAGGGCAGAATGTAATTTGGCACATTGCCCGCGCGACAGATTAATTCCCACACCAGCACAAGACCGATAAAGAACAAACCCGGAGCGAAGCGATTGGCCTGTTGAGTAAGCCAAGATTTAGGCTGGTACGTTGGGTTCATAAATATAGCCTCTAATTAAATCGGTTAGCTCTGCAAAGCGAGGGGAGTTAATGGTTTTGGAAGAACGTGGGCGTGGTAAATCCACCTCGATCAAATCTAAAACCGTGCCGGGACGTTTGCTCATGACCAAAATACGGTCAGATAACAACACGGCTTCGCTGATTGAGTGAGTGATAAACAACACGGTTTTTGGGTTCTTTTTCCAAATATCGAGCAAGTCAAAACCGATTTGCTCTCGTGTTAAGGCATCCAGCGCCGAAAATGGCTCATCCATCAAAAGAATGTCTGGGTTGAGCAAGAGCGCGCGAACAATGCCAACGCGTTGTTGCATACCACCAGATAATTCGTCTGGCATCTTGTCGGCAAACTGAGTAAGACCAGCCATTTCTAACAACTCGTTGGCGCGTTTTTCATCGCTGGCGGAGTAGCTGCCGTATTTGTGTTTGAGCGGAAACAACACGTTTTTACGCACTGTTAGCCAAGGCAATAAGTTGGCCTTTTGAAAAACGATGCCCACGTCATCACGAGGTTCCGTTACTGGTAAATTGAATACTGACACTTCACCGTGGGAAGGAATCAATAATCCTGCCACCATGCGTAATAGGGTTGATTTACCGCAGCCAGAAGGCCCTACCACCGCCACGAATTCGTGACGATGAATATCCAGATCTATGTCTTGCACAACCATCGGGGTATCTGGATGTGGGTCATATTTATGACCCACATTTTTCATACTAACGTAAGCTGCTTTAGTATCGCTGTTTTGCATCTTACTACTCCGGTTTGAAACTGCTGTTTACGGCCGTTTTGGGGTCAATAGCGTCTGTGCTTAAACCATTCGCTTCTGCCACGTACTCCCAGGTTTTTTGAATTCGCTCATCGGTGAAATTACCAAAGCCGTCTTGTTTGGTGACATCGTTATAGACCAAGTTGTAAATGCTCTTAATTTGGGCAGAGACAATACTGGCATCCACTTCTGGCACCATTTTATGTAAATCGATCCCAGCTTGGTCGGGATGCGCGTAGGTAAATTTAATGGACTTGGCAAAGGCTTTAATGAAGCGTTTTGCGACGTCTGGACGTTCTTTCAAAAAGCGTTCAGAGGCCAAAACAGATGAGCTATACAGGGATAAACCCGAGTTTGACCAAGGCATTTCGATGAGTTCTTTGCCTGCTCCTTTTGCTTGTGCGTCATAAAGTGCTGTATTGGTAACCCAAGCAATAATGGCATCAGCATTACCCGTGATCATCATGGGAGCCAAGGCACCCGGATCCGATTTCACTAATTTAATATCGCTTTCGCTCAATCCGTTTTGCTTTAAAACCAAAGGTAAAAATGCGTTGGATGAGGTGAAAGGTGAGGTAGCGACTTTTTTGCCTTTCAAATCTTTAATGGACTTAATGCCGCTGCTTTTGAGTACGAAAAAGGCATGTGGCGCTTGGGTGAAATAGGGATAAACGGCGACTACAGGCACATCAGCTTGCGCTTTAGCAGCCATTAACGCACCAATATCCGAGCTGCCAATATCCGATTGCCCTGTTGCCATCTTGGTCAAAGCATCAGTCGATCCACGACCACTGGCAATTTTGACTTCCAAATCTTCGTCAGCAAAGAAACCTTGTTGAATACCAACATAAACTGGCGCTTTATCACCACCCGGTAACCAGTCTAATTGGAAGGTCACCTGATCTGCCGCCATGACAGAAGTGCTTGAGATGATACTGGCTAAAAGAGTCAATCGAATTGCTGTTTTCTTTGCCGCTTTCATAAACATACTCCATACAATTAATAGGGCTTAAAGACTCACTTGTTTCACTGTTTTTTTATTTAGCAACAATCGTTCCATAAACTTTTTAGCGTATTGAAAAATATTTAACTGTTTGAAATATATAAAAATATTTTTTACTCAAGGTTGAAAGTAGCTGATGCTCGCAGCTTTTAGGGGGGAGATGAAACAAAACGGTGCGCTGGAAAATGGTTTTAGGTGCAATACTAGGGGAGAACACTGAAGGTCGTTTGCTGTGTATTGCTACTCTAAGCGGAGGTATTCTAATGAATGGGCTAATTGATGTTAATTAAAGGTAATTTTAGGGGGGCGAAGTGGATGAGGCTTGTTTTTGACGTTTGCTGTAGAGCACGCTTGCCATGTAGCAAACCACGATGACATTAAGCAAAAATACGCAGATAGTTAAAATTTGCGGGTGAAAAATTATTTCGTAGATTTCAAATGGTAAATAGATTGCCCCGCTTAGTAAGGCAAACCATTCAGTCCACACAAACGCTTTCCATAAACCATAGGCTTCAACGAATCGCACCAACGAATAAGCAATAGCGCCCAAAGCGATTAGGGTCATATTGCTGTCTGTAATTGAACTTGCTGCATGGATGAAAACACTTGGGTAGTGGCTCGCTGGATTCAAGTGTGCATGAGAGACGATGGATTCAGCGATTTTTTGTAAGTTCTCTCCTGCTAATACGTGGATTCCAAACCCTACGACAAGAGACATTAAGCCTTTAAATGCTTCTATCAATGCAATGGCTTTTAGCCCATTTTTGGATGATGTCATTTTGATCTCTTAGTTAAGCCTAATAATATATTTTTAGAAGCCAAATACATCGCTTCTGTACGCTTGTCTTTATGAGTTGAGTTCTAATACTGATAGTAAAGCGTATGCTAAGTTATAGCAGTATAAAGACAATAGATTGTTGAAAAATAAATATTATTTACGGTCATTTGAAAAGCGTCTTTGGGTTTCTTTTCATTTAGGTGCTAAGACGGAATAGCTTATGCTTTGTATTAAGGGCCTTTTAAAAAGAACCAACATCGTTTGGCTTGTTGTTTGCTGTTGATCTAAAGCGGGACATCGCTAGGTCGTTTTCTTATGCAAGAAAACAAGAAAAGATCGTCTAGATCGCTTGTTCAGTCTGAATTATTAGTTTTTAATTAAAACTCTGTACGATTGGTCAAGTTTTTGCATTTCAATGACTATGACTCATACCATTTTACATAAGGAGCGCGCTTTGCAATTTATATTAAACGATGAACTCATCGAAGATGATACGCTCCCTAGCGACTTTACGGCTTTACGTTATCTAAGAGAAAAGCGTGGTTTAACAGGGACAAAAGAGGGTTGTGCATCAGGAGATTGTGGTGCGTGTACGCTTCTTATTGGTGCATTGGAAGACGGTAGATTGAGATATTCGACATTAAACTCTTGTATTACACCAATGCAATCCTTGGCAGGTAAACATATAGTCTCGGTTGAATATTTATCTAAAGTAGATGATTTGCACCCAGCCCAGCAAGCCATGGTGGAATCTCATGGTTCTCAGTGCGGTTTTTGCACACCGGGTTTCGTTGTGTCTCTAGCGGGTCTTTATGAGAACAAACAAAGCGATGATCAACCTATAGACCGTGACGCCGTATGTGATGCGATATCGGGTAATTTGTGTCGTTGTACAGGTTATCGACCGATTATTGATGCGGGCTTGTCGATGATTAAGGTGCAAGAATCAAAAGAGACGCCATTCATTGAATTAATGGGCAAGAATGACAAGATCAAAAAACTGCTCGAAAGCCTACAAAGTGAGCCGCACAACAGCAATACCTATTTACAACCCACCGATTTAGAGCAGCTTGCCCAGGCCTTGGTGGCTCACCCGGAAGCGATGTTAATCGCCGGTGGTACGGATTTGATGCTGGAGAATACACAGCGTTATCGTGACTTTGAGACCTTGATCGATGTGTCCTGTGTGTCTGAGTTAAAACATATTCATATCGGTGAGACGGCGTTGAGTATAGGCGCTGCCGTGACTTACAGTGAACTGGAAAGCTTCAGTAAAACACTGTACCCACATATTTATGCGTTACTCAGCCGTATTGCTTCTCGCCAAATTCGTAACCGCGGAACGATAGGCGGCAACATTGCCAATGCCTCCCCGATTGCCGATTTACCGCCATTATTACTGGCGTTTGATGCTGAGATTCAATTACTGAAAAACGACGGTAGTACGCGAGTTGTCAATATCGCCGACTTTTACCAAGGCTACAAACAAACCCAATTAGCGGAAGATGAAATGATCGCTTCGTTCGATTTGCCTCTTGATAAACTCGCGCAATTCCATCGTTTTTATAAAGTCTCCAAACGTATGGAAGATGATATTTCCAGCGTGATGTTAGCAGTTCGATTTGAAGAGAAAGACGGTGTATTAACGGACGTACGTTTAGCCTTTGGTGGCATGGCGGCGACACCGATTCGTGGGATGAAAGCAGAAGCGGCGCTGCAAGGCAAAACGCTTAATGACGAGCAAGCCTTACACCAAGCCATTGCCGCACTGCGCAGCGAACTCACACCGATGAGCGACATGCGAGCGAGTGCTGAGTATCGTCTCGATATGGCTTGTAACCTAGTGCATAAGGCTTGGTTGGAATTAAATGGCACGAATGTGGTGACTTTCTCTGGTCATCCTTTTAATGATGCCTCGCTATCGACAGACATGGAGGCAAGCACTCATGCGTAAACTGCCACACGATTTTAATATCACGACGAAAAACGGTCTGCTACCTGTTCATGAGTCGGCGATCAAACACGTAACTGGCCAAGCGGTTTATATTGATGACATGCCCGAATGGCCAAATGAATTGTTTGTTGCCACGGGGCTTTCTACCGAAGCGCATGCGGACATTGTGTCTATCAATCTAGACAAGGTGCGCGCCTACCCAGGCGTAGTGGATGTGATCGTGCAAGCGGACATTCCCGGTGAAGTAGACGTGTCACCCGTATTAAGCGGTGATCTTTTATTGGCAGGCGATTTCGTACACTTTATCGGGCAAGCGGTTTTTGCCGTGGCGGCCACCAGTTTGCGTGCGGCTAAACAAGCGGTTACTTTGGCGGAAATAGAGTACAAGCCTCGCGAAGCCACCTTGCATCCTCGTCAATCCTTGGAACGCCAAGAGTTTGTGCTGCCCACTCATACCATTAGCTGTGGTGATGCAGAAACAGCGCTTGCCAAAGCACCAAACACACTGAAATCCGATCTGTATATCAAAGGCCAAGAACACTTCTACTTAGAAGGCCAAATCAGTGTCGCTGTGCCAAATGAAGATGGCGGCGTGCAAGTTTACGCATCGTCGCAGCATCCTGCCGAAGTGCAAAAGCTGGTGGCGCGGGTACTTGGTTTGCCAGTGGCGCAAGTGCTGGTTGAAGTGCGCCGTATGGGCGGTGGCTTTGGTGGTAAAGAATCCCAAGCGGCGGTGCTCAGCTGCATGGCTGCGGTGCTAGCGGTGCGAAATGGCTGCCCAGTAAAATACCGTATGCCGCGCCAAGATGACATGGTGCAAACGGGCAAACGCCATGATTTTTGGAACCGCTACCAAGTGGGCTTTTCCAATGAAGGGGAGATACTCGCAGCGGAATACGACATGGTGGGCAAATGTGGCTGTACGGCTGATTTGTCGGACGGTGTTGTGGATCGCGCTATGTTCCATGCGGACAACGCTTACTTCCTGCCAAATGCTCGAATCAGCGGTTATCGAGGTAAAACCCATACGGTTTCCAATACAGCCTTCCGTGGCTTTGGTGGCCCTAAAGGCGTGATCTTAGCGGAAAATGTCATTGAGGAAATCGCCTGCGCCGTTGGTAAAGACGCCTTAGATATTCGTAAGCTGAACTGCTATCAAGGAGAGAAAAACACCACGCCCTACGGACAAAAAATCGAAGACGATGTTCTGCTTAGTCTGATCGAAGAACTAGAACAAAGCTCCGACTATCGTGCTCGTCGAGACGCAATAAAAGCTTTCAACAAGCAAAATCCTTTTGTGAAAAAAGGCTTGGCGCTGACGCCAGTGAAATTTGGTATTTCCTTCACTTCCAAACACCTGAATCAAGGTGGTGCCTTGTTGCATATCTACACGGATGGCAGTGTGCATGTAAGTCATGGTGGAACGGAAATGGGGCAGGGGCTTTATACCAAGGTAGCGCAAATTGTCGCCAAAGCCTTTGGCATCGATTATCAGCGGGTCAATGTTGGATCAACCCGTACCGATAAAGTGCCTAATGCTTCACCAACTGCGGCATCAGCAGGAACCGATTTGAACGGTATGGCGGCTTTGGATGCGGCCATGACGATCAAAACCCGCTTGCAAGAATTTGCCATGGAACATTTCGGCATTGTTGCAGAGGAATTTGCGATTGAGAAGGATCAAGTGATTTTAGGCAGTGAAACTATGAGCTTCCCTGAATTCATTAAATTGGCCTACATGAATCGCGTGTCTTTATCTTCGACTGGTTTCTATAAAACGCCCAAAATCGGTTATGACCGCAAAGCCGCAAAAGGTCGTCCATTCTTGTATTACGCCAATGGTGCGGCGGTTTCTGAAGTGATCGTCGATACTTTCACTGGGGAATACAAAGTTACCCAAGTGGATATTTTGCACGATGTGGGGGATTCGATTAATGCGGATTTGGACATAGGTCAGATCGAAGGCGCGTTTGTACAGGGCATGGGCTGGCTCACCTCGGAAGAACTGAGCTGGGATGAAAAAGGCCGCATCACCACCAACAGCCCAGCCAATTATAAAATCCCAACATCAGCGGATATTCCTGAAAAGTTCACGGTTAACTTGTTTGATCGCCCTAACAGTGAAGAATCGGTATATCGTTCAAAAGCCGTGGGCGAACCACCATTGATGTTAGGCATCTCTGTTTGGTGTGCGCTAAAAGACGCCTGTGCTTCTTTAGCGGATTACACCTTCTCGCCACCATTGGCGGTGCCTGCCACACCAGAAGCCGTGTTTTATGCCATGAAAGCCGCAAAAAACCACATGGCGCAAGCTAAGGACGCAAGCCTATGATGTCTTCCATGAGTTGGGTTCATGCCTTGCAGGAAGTGGAAAAAGCAGGGCAAGCTTGGGTAATCGCCACTGTGATTGGCACCCAAGGTTCTGCTCCACGGGAATCATCCAGCAAGATGATTATTACCGCGGAGCACAGCTTCGATACCATCGGCGGTGGACAGCTGGAATACGCTGTCTGCCAAAAAGCCCGTGCTATGCTGCAAGACACGTCTTCGCCTTCTCATGTTTTGGAAAACTTTCCGCTCGCCGCCAAGACCAATCAATGTTGCGGCGGCGCGGTCAGCGTGTTGCTAGAGTATTTTCCAGAGCCCGCCACTAAGATCACCATTTTTGGGATGGGTCATGTGGCGACCACCTTGGTCAATGTGTTGAGCAACATGCAGGCGAAAATCTCTTGGGTCGACAGCCGCGAAAACCTTGCTCAAGATCACAGCATCAAAGGTTTGCCGAGCAATGTCACGCCTTTCTTGTATGAGTCCATGTTGGAACACATCGACCACATGAGTCACAACGAAATCGCGTTGGTGATGACCCATGACCACGCCTTGGATTATCAATTGGTGGAAGCCTTATTAGACCGAAAAGACTGCCGCTTCATCGGCCTAATCGGCTCGAAAACCAAAGCATTACGCTTCAAAAAACGTCTTGTCAGTGCCTCCTTCAGCCAAGCGGAAATTGACTCAGTGCATTGCCCCGTTGGGCTGGATGAAATCGCCGGCAAGAAACCTTTCGAAATCGCCATCTCCATCGCAGGGCAAATCATCCAAGTGACCCAAACACAAGCGCCCAACAAAAAGGGCAGTGGACTGACTTGGAAAGAAATCAGCAACGCTTTAAGTGAAAGTTGAGCTTTTAGTTACACACTCTATTACGTTATTAAAAAGGGAAGCTTTTTTAAGTAAATTCCCTTTTTAATAATTCGTCTGCTTATGTTTATTCGATGCATTTTATGGTTAAGGTGGCTTCGCCTCCTAATATGCCCTTGAGATTAATTTTTTGATCACCTGTCTTTGTAAAAATCCTATCTAATAAGATAGTTTTGCCATCAAGAGAGAAGCTTAAATCTTCATTGTCTACATTGATGTTGGTGATTTGTTCTGCTTTATTATTTATATCAATGAGTGTGATTTGGTAGCTATTAGAGGGTAGGTTAATAGAATCACATTTGGCGACAAAATCTTTTTCATTTTCAATCTTTTTGTTAGATAAAATGGGTATACTTTTAACCTTTATTTTGTTGTTGATACTGTAGTTCACTATGAGTGAATTTGAGTTTGAAATTGCTCCAAAATTGTCCTTATCTGCGTTAGGTTCAAGTTTATAGCAGGTTGAACCTTTTGAATCGCTGAGATCGGAGTGTTTAGCAATTAATTTATCATCCGTTGCTGTTAATTTAGCGCCTTCAATTTTTACATTGTTTGGATAGCTGATGCATAAATCACTAGATGATTTATCTATATCAATAAAATGAATGCCATTATGGCTTGTTTTGGAAGTGAGCTTGATAGATTCCTTAGCGTCGAGCAAACTTTGTTGAGCCCCGTTAATACCTTTCAATATAGAGTCTATATTTTCTTTATTAATTGAATAAGGATTTCTTAATAATTTTTCTACTTCTTCAGCTGATGGGTACAAAGCTTTTCTTGCTAACCACTGAGAGGCGTCTCCACCCTTTACTATATTAAGTCTGAGCCATGTTTTTTCTTGGTAGAGTTTATCTCCCGAGCTAAGGGTTAGTCCTTTTTTTGTGACCTTTAGTCCTCCATCTTTAAATTCTTCTGTACTTTTACTATCTGGTGTATCAGTAAAAGCTCGGTTAAAGAAGGTAAATGGCAGCATCAGAAAGTCAGGAAAGAATCCCTCCCATTTATCTCCGTTTTTACTAAAATACCCGTAGCAGGTGGCAACACTGCAACCTTCTTGTTTGACAATAACAATTTCTCCATCTTTTAAGGGTAGGATATTAGATTTGTTATTTGGAATGTATTTGGCGTTCCCAGCAACAAAATCTATATCCATCTCCATTACTAAATCGTTTTCATTTGCGAGTAGCAAAGTATTAGCTATTTCTTTAGCGAGCTTAATTTCCCCTAAGGTTACTGGGTTAGATAAAGAAAAACTTTCTGCAGCTGAACCTATAAATTCCAGCATGGCTGAGCTTTCCTTACTTTCGTCCAAGTCGTATTCATACACCTTAATATTCATGGTTAATAAGTCGCTTTCCATTTTTTTGGGGCCATACAGTACTTTATTTAAAAGAGGGGCTTTAATGCCATCTGATAAGTTTTCATATGGGCCGAGTATTTTGGTGGTGGTATCAGATTCTTTGTTACCTATTACTGCTTCTGTGAACTCCACCACAAAAATGATTTCGTTGACCCCCCACCAGTCGGCTAAATATTTCAAGTAAGCGTCGGTGAGGTAAATGGCATATATATCATTTCCATTGGTTGAGCCGTCTAGTTCAGTTTTATAAATGGTGTTTTTATCTGTAGCGAGTTCTTTACTTGTAGAAAGAGGTTGTATAAGTGAGCCGTCTTGCCCAACAGAGCGTACGCTGATAGACCCCGTCGGGTTGATTGAGCAGGCGGTGAGTAAAAAGTTGACTAGCAACAAAATGAAAATTTTCATCGTTATTTCCTTGTCTGAATTTTGAGTTTTTTTAAAGTTAGTACTTGTTGGTTAATAAATAAACAAAAAAATTAAATGATTAGATGTTCAACTGGTTATTTAAAAGCTTTAAGCTATTTGTTGTAAGTAAGTCCAAATTTAATTAATAGTAGAGAGTAAAGCGCGACGACCTTAATTAAATGATAGTTTTGATATATGCGTTTTTGTGTGTCGTATAGAAGTCTTATTAGACCGAAAAGACTGCCGCTTCATCGGCTCGAAAACCAAAGCACTACGTTTCAAAAAACGTCTTGTCAGTGCCTCCTTCAGCCAAGCGGAAATCGACTCAGTGCATTGCCCCGTTGGGCTGGATGAAATCATCGGCAAGAAACCTTTCGAAATCGCCATCTCCATCGCAGGGCAAATTATCCAAGTGACCCAAACACAAGCGCCCAACAAAAAGGGCAGTGGACTGACTTGGAAAGAAATCAACAATGCTTTAAGTGACGTGAAAGAAGGCTCCGTGGTTTAGAAAAAATTCCCTAATATTGATCCAATTTTCTAATATCGCCGTATGAAACTGAGTAGCTTGCGCCATACACGGACAATAGCTGGTCGATAAAAGGTATGTGAACACAGTTTATTACTTCGACCTTTCACTTCTAAACGGAATTTCCTTACTGATCAAGACGAGAGCAAGTTCAAGACGGTCATAGACTGTGACCCCAAGCGGATTCCGATGCTGGCCTTGTTTAGCCAATCTCAATCTGGTTTACGGTATTTGACTGTGAATTACAGTGTGGTCAGCTTTTAAATAGACGGGTTTTATCGACAAAATCCGCTCATTCTCACCTAAATGCAATAAGGATTGAATATGCCCCTAGTACGTATAGATGTCACTGAAGGCCGTAATGAAGAAGATCTTCGTGTGTTAATGGATACCGTGCAGGAATGTGTCGTTAGCGCGTTCGAAGTGCCTGAAAGAGACAGATATCAAATTGTCACTGAACACAAACCTGGTCGCATGGTTCTACTAGACACGGGGTTGGGTTTTGAACGAACAGACGATGCCATTGCGATTCAAGTGTTCACAAGCCCTCGTGCCACGGTCATGAAAAAGACGTTCTGTGAGTTAATGGCGGAAAAACTACATGCCAACTGCGGATTAGACCCAAAAGATTTATTGATCTCTATTATGACCAATACAGATGTTGACTGGAGTTTTGCACACGGCGAGATTCAGTATCTCAATGGCAAGTTGTAAAGTCATTGTCCGCTCCATGAAAAAAGCCCTTTCAATCAGAAAGGGCTTTTTTTGTCGGTCTGTCCTGTCCTGAAATAGGCCAGTTATTTGGTGTGATTTAAGGAATGAGCTAAGGCGGGTTCCTTATTTTTTGTTAACCAATGGTAGACCAAATAAGCAAGGCTGGTTCCTATGGCGATCAACCACATTTCACTGGCGGTTTGAGAGATCATCGCGAAGAACCCGCATGCCATCATGATGATGCGTTCGAATAGGTTCATCCTTCTTTTCGCAAATCCTATGACACCAATGGCCCAGATGACGGTTGAAAAGATCAAGCCGGCGCCTGCGAATAAAATGTCTACGTAGCTTCCAACAAACAGTAACGCTGGGTCGGCAAGGAAGGCGAATGGAATGAGGAAGGCTACAGCACATATTTTGAAGGCTTCCACACTGGTTCTCATGGCGTCTGTGTTTGCAACGCCAGCCGCTGCAAAAGACGCCAATGATACCGGCGGCGTGACCATGGAAAGTACGCAAAAATACATCACAAAGAAATGGGCTTGTAGTTCACTAATACCGAGCTCTTTAAGGGCTGGAACATAGAGTACAGCGCCAATGATGTATGCCGCAACAGTAGGAAGGCCCATCCCCATGATGATACAGCCCATCACGATCATGATTAAAGAAACCGTGTAAGAACCCCCGCCAATATCAATGAGCCCTGAAGCAAATTTGAGTGCCAAGTTAGATTGAATCGCCACTGAAACCACTAAGCCAATTGCCATAATAGGACAAGCAATTTTTGCCGCTTGAATACCAGAGTCCAGCACCATTTGCGGTAGGATCTTAAGATCGTAGCGAGTGCTTTTGCTTAAAAATGGTGCGACAAAACAGGTTATTGTGGCCCAGAAAACAGAGATTTGCGCCGAATAGCCCATCATCAAACCGGCCACCAAGACAACAGGAGGCAGCAGCATGTTTAATCTAGGGAAGATAGATTTGATTTCGTTTATATCTTCATCGTTCAGCGTGCCTGTGTTGGTTTTTCTGGCATGAATGCCGGCAAATACAAACAAGGAAAAATAAAAGGCAAGCGCCGGGAAAATACCCGCGAGTGCGATGTTGGTGTAAGAGGTGGCTAGCATTTCTGCCATTACAAAGGCGGCGATCCCCATAATGGGCGGCATAAGTTGCCCACCAGTGGAAGCAATGGCTTCATAGGCGGCGGCTTTTTCTGGTTTGATGCCTGTTCGCTGCATCAACGGGATGGTAAAGACCCCTGTTGCTGTTACATTCGCCACGGCGCTGCCAGAAATGGTGCCCATTAAGCTGGAGCCAATAATGGCGACTTTTGCACCGCCACCTTTGGATTTGCCCACCAATTTAATGGCTAACTCTATAAAGAGTCGTCCACCGCCAACGGAACTGTACACCACACCAAAAACGATGAAGTAAAAAATGAAGTTAGTAGACGTGGCTGTGGTGACCCCCAAAATGCCACTGGTTGTCATGCCAAAAATCTCGCTCCACTCGGTCCACGAAATATTACTAAAGCCAATTTCCCCTGGTAATAAATAGCCAAACACGCCGTAAAGCAGAAAAATAGCGATGACGATGAGCAGCACATAGCCAACGGTTCTTCGCACAGCTTCTAAGAGTAAACCGACCAGAATGGTGCAGATGACAATGTCATAGGTTTCAATTGGCGAGACATTTTCAATTCGGTTAGACAGTCTTCCACTTTCAAAGTAGTAGTAACAGCCAACAGCAACGACTAAAGCAAACATGACCACGGCCATGACTTTGTTCAGTGTTGATGAAGGGTTGGATTTTAAAAAGGGCGTGGATAGAAAAGCAATCGCTAAAGTCAGAACTAAATGCGTTGCACGCTCGACTAAGGGAATATCTGGATTGAATAAAATCCAGTATTGGTAGGCTATTAACCCAAGCGCCAACCAGGCGCACGGGTCTAGCATGTATCTACGAACAAGTTTTTGCATCTTTTACACCTGATTCTTATATTTATTTTTGAGGCTGAGCGCGAAACTATTTCAACAGGCCTATTTCTTTGTAATAACGAATGGCTCCCGGGTGCAAACGAATACCATTTTTTTCTGGCTTAGCCGCATCTTCAAGTTTAAAAGCTTTCCAAGCTTTAAAGTCATTGCTTAGTTGATCCATGTTTTCAACGACAATTTTAGTGATTGAGTAAGCGGTATCATCACTCATTTTAGAACTGGCGATTAAATGGGTACCAAAGTCTCCGCCAATGTTGCTGCCAGTTTGCGCATCAAACCATTTTCCATAGCTGCCTTTCTGCAAACCTAGCGACGTTAATACGTCCAACGCTCTTTCTGATAGGTCTAAAAACTCGATGTCACCGGTTAAGCTGATTTCGGTAATGGAAGGGTGTCCGCGTAAAATCGTATCAAAATAAAGGTCTACCCGTTTATCTCTGATTAATCCGGACATTTGTGAGGAATCCACTTGCAGAATATTACCGCCTTGGGACTTAATTTTATCTCTGTCTAAACCATAGGCAGAAAGAATGGCTTCTACAGCAGGAGGGATATTGGAGCCAGCCGGTTTCATCATGATATTGACTGGGCGGTCTGATTTCAAAATATCATCTAGCGTTTTGAAACCATTTTTTTGCATGTATTCTTTGCGAACGATGGCACCGATATAAACAGGGTTGAGGCCACCGACTAAAGAACGGATATGCGTCGCTGAATTTCCTTGGTACAACAACATGCCTTCAGAGGCCCAGCGAGAAGTGGCTACGTTTGACAAAGCAATATCAGCCTTACCCGATTCAACCACCATAGGGTTAGCCACACCACCGCCGCGGGCGATGATTTCAATGTCTAATTTAGAATCTTTTTCTTGCACCATTCTTTGAATGGCTGCGGCGCCAACATACCAGCCAGATCCAACCGGCATGGCGCCCAGTTTTAATTCTTCTGCTTGGGTCGGTAGCGAAATTACACTTGTTAAAATAAGAGCTGAAGCGATTAGAGAAAACGTATTAGTTATTTTCATTATCTTGTTCTCCTTAATTAGGGCGGCCGTGACCGCCCTTATGAAATATCTTTCAGTGTATTTAAGGTGATGTGAATTTTCTATTAAATTATACCGGCTGCGCGTAATGCGTCCGCAATTTCAACATCGGCTCCTTCAGCAAGCGGCAATAGTGGAGAACGCACTGTCGCATGTTCCAAAATACCACGCGCAACCAAGGCGTGTTTCAATGCCACTGTGCCTTCCATGTGAGATCCGCGGTGGTACACATTTTTGGTGACAGGCAAAAGCTGGTCATGTATTGCTCTGGCTGCAGGGTAGTCTTTGGCTTTACCTGCTTCGATGAGTTTAACCAAGAGTTCTGGCGCCACGTTGCCGTAACCAACCAAAAGACCATCGACATCAAACATAGTGTGTAATAGGTATTCGTCATGGCAGCTTAGAATCTGTAGATCTGGGCGTTCTGCGCGAATAACTGGGATTTCAGTGTCCCATCTTTTCATATTACGCACGCCGTTTTTCATTGCAAACACACCAGGCTGAGCGGAAATTTCAAGTTGTGTTTCCAAGTCATAAGTACACTTAGTAACGTCAGGATATTGGAACAAAATGAGCGGTAAGCCACTGTCTTCGTAACAAACTTTGTATTTGTCCTGTGGTGCGCCTTTTTGGTAACCAAATCGTAGCCAACCATGTGAAGGGTACAACAAACCGGCTTTTGCACCTGCTTCAACTGCGTTGCGACATTCCGCCGCAGCGACTTCGGTACCTTCTTTAGTGATACCCGCGATAATCGGGATTTCATCATTAACCGATTCAACAAAGGCTTCGATGACTTTCATTTGTTCTTTTTCAGATAGGAATGTGCCTTCACCAGCGTGTCCCAAAACAGTAAGACTTTTAACACCATCAATACTTTTCAACCATGAACCAAGTTTGTGAATTGCCTTGTAGTCGACAGTGCCATCGCGATTAAAAGGAGTAACAGGTGCTGGGTTCAGTCCACGAAGATCTATATCAATTTTGCTCATTAGAAATACCTATAGTTATTATGTTGTTGGTTTAGTGTTGCTCTGTTTGTGTTAAGAGCACGTAATTCAGAATAGAATTTGTTTTGCTATGTGGATACTGTGTAAGTAGTATTTCTGATATGTATTAAATGTATAGGTTGTTGGGCATGAATTACGAAGTTTGGAAAACCTTTGTCGATGTGTGCGAACTGGGTAGCTTGAGTAAAGTGGCTTCGCTTCACGGTATTAGCCAGCCGCAAGTGAGCCGCCAAATGAAGACAATTGAAGAGGCGTTTAATTGTCAGCTATTTATTCGTACGGGCAGAGGGGTCGAACTGACTGATTTAGGAAAACGCATAGAACCCGAGGTCAGGAGCTGGCTACAGCATACCGAGCAGTTGCAAAACAGCATTCGAAACACCTCGGGTATTCCTATTGGTAAAGTGAGGCTGGCCATCTTGCCTTCCACTGCCGCGCCTTGGTTAAGTGAAGTCTATAAACTTGCTAAAGAGCGCTATCCCGGAATACAGCTTGAAGTGCGAGAAGCACAGGGCAACCAATTGGAAAACTGGCTAGAAGAAGGGCGGGTAGATTTGGCTTTGCTGTTTCGACATTCCATTGATGACAAAGGAGGCGATATTTATTTACGTGATACCGCCACCTTTTTAGTTGGCCCACCGAATGATCCATTGACCGCCAACCCAACCATAGAATTCAGCGAATTAAATGGCATTCCATTAACCTTATTTTGCCGCCCAAGTAGCTGGCGAGATAGATTGGACGTATTAGCAAGACGCTATGACATAGAGCTGAATGTGGTACTGGAAGCTGACTCTTTATCCCTCCAGACTCATGCGGTGGCCGCCGATAAATGCTATGCAATGCTAGGCGCGTATTCCAGTGAATCGGCGCGTAACCTATTGGGTTTGTCTGTTTCCCGCATCATTGCACCGGGCATAAAACGCTACCTAGCATTATCTATGTCGCCCCATGGACAGCTCACCCTTGCCATTAAAAAAGTCAAAGAACTCATTAAAGAAGTGTCGGAGAAATACCCACCGGGGTTTGAGTAGAGGTTGTCTTGTTTCGTTAAGTGATCGAATGCTTTGCGCCCTAATTTATTCTTAAGGAACGATAAGCACAGCGACTTTTTTACGGTTCATTTACGAGTTACTCATTTAAATTGCGGACAAGTCTCTTCCCCTTTCTTCAAGGGGAAGACGGAAAATGGGGTTGTCCTAAAGGGCTTTGACCCTAAATTTGAATCGCTTGTCTTTCGTGTCAAATCGCGCTACAAAAGAGCAAATGAAGAATCAACATAGCGGCGATCAAAGACCATCTAAAGCGGCATAGTGCAAACAGACTTTGGTTCCTAGCGACTTATATAACAGGGAAGTCCTATGTGTCGTCCTAAAATAAGTTGACGATTTTTTGTTAAGCCAGTATGGATTCCATACTGGCTTTTTCATGCACTTCTTCTGGTGTTTTCATATTAAGACTTAAGTGAGGTCGATACCTATTATAGATATCAATAGACTCACTAATATGCCTTTCTAATTCTTTAAAAGTTCTGCATCTTCCAATCAAAAATTCTTGCTTCAATATGCCATTCACCCTTTCTGCTAACGCATTTTGGTAGCAGTCATAGCCATCTGTCATCGACGGCTTTATTTTATTGCGTTGTAATTCTTTTTGATAA
>NZ_CP025572.1:1877048-1908385 GCF_018336975.1 Marinomonas sp. CT5
TCCTGAAATAGGTTTACACCTAGGAGACCTATTATGGGGACATCAAGTAATACCAAGCGCAAGCGTACTCAACGTGACTACACAATGGGCTTTAAATTACAGATAGTGATGGCCGTCGAAAAAGGCGACATGACTTATAAGCAAGCTCAAAAAATCTATGGAATCCAAGGGCGATCAACGGTGCTGACTTGGCTTCGAAAACACGGCAAAATGGATTGGTCTACCAANGTGAGGCTACCCATGTCTAAATCCCCGAAAGCNAAAGAGACANCTGCTCAAACAATCAAAAGACTTGAACGAGAGTTGGAAGATGAACAATTAAGGAATCGCTTACTCAATACGGTGGTTGATATTCTAGATACTGAACATGGGATGAATCTTAGAAAAAAGTATATAGCCAAGGAGCGAGACGCCTTCAAACTGAAGAAAAAATCAGTTTAAGTCGTTCTTGTCAGCTTCTTGGCATTAGCAGGCAAGCGGTCTATCAACAAGAGCATAGGCAGCGAATACGACAGAATAGTCTATCAATCGTTAAAGGCTTGGTTATGGATATACGTCGTTTCATGCCTAGACTTGGTACAAGAAAGTTATATTTTTTGCTTAAAGACAAACTGAAAGAGCGAGATATAAAACTCGGTCGAGATGGCTTGTTTCGTTATTGGGTTGATTTGAGCTGGAATGGTATTGAAATGTTATGACACATCTGCGTTTAATCTTGATTTTGACTTACTACACTCGCTGTACCAAAATATAATAAATATTGGTACAGAAGGAGAAAAGAATGCCTAAAAATACAAGCATTAGTTTGGGTAGTCATTTTGATCAGTTTATTGCACAGCAAATAGAAGATGGGCGATATGCCTCTGCTAGCGAAGTGATTCGTGCCGGATTGCGTAAACTTGAAGATGATGATCAAAAACTTAAAACACTGCAAAGTTTAATACAAGAAGGTATTGCTAGTGGCACTGCCGAATACAGCTATGAAGGTTTGATGAAAGAACTGGATGACGAATTGGGTAAATGAATTTGTTTACTCTGTCGAAGGCGGCGCGTGCCGACTTAAAGCAAATAGCTACCTATACACAGAAAGTATGGGGGTCAGGCAAGCGTAAAACTTACATCAAAGAATTAGATTTAGCGATGCTTTTTCTAGCTGAGAATCCTATGTCAGGAATGCAATGTAACTACATAGCTTCAGGTTTGCGCAAACAGCAACATGAAAGCCATACTATATTTTATGAAATTCAAAAAGAGTCAATTTTTATTGTTCGGGTGCTTCATAAAAGCATGGATGTCGAGTCGAAGTTTTGAGGTTGTCGGCCGAATAACAGTAGGTATATTTAATTCAAGTGGCATGAGATTAAATTTACAAAATGACCATAACTAAAGAATACTGGAATTTGCCTAAAGCCGATGAAGTGTTGAATATTTTGCAAGGCGCTAATTTGAAAGCACTTGTCGATTATGCTGATAACTCTTTATTTTTCGGGCTTGGAGCGAGTGATGTAACCGCAATTTCAGGTGTATTTGTCGCCTTATTAGCTTTGATTGTTTCTTTTTACTTCCTTACGCATTTTTCCTTTATGATAGTCGCCATTAGTATTTGAATTAAACTTGGAACCAAACATTATGAGCAACACTCCCGAACACAAACCACGTCCGATGATTGACCTTATTGTCAGTGTCATCTTGCCTTCTGTGATTTTGATGAAGCTAAGTGGTGAGGATAAATTAGGCACGAGCGGCGGTTTGATTGCGGCGTTGGCGTTTCCTCTTGGGTGGGGGATTTACGAGTTAATTAAGTACCGTAAGTTTAACTTTATTGCTTTACTAGGTTTGGTTAGTGTTTTGCTAACGGGCAGCATTGGTTTATTCGAATTGGACAATAAATGGTTGGCGATTAAAGAAGCGGCCATTCCCGCGATTATCGGCATTGGTGTTTTGGTGTCGACCTTTACGCCTTACCCTTTGGTGCGAGCCATGTTCTTCAATGCCGCGATCATGGATGTGGACACGATTAAGCAAAAATTAGAAGAGAACAACAGCACAGAAATGTTCGAAAAACGCTTAATGAAAGCCACGTATTTTATTGCCGGCTCTTTTGCCTTTTCCGCGACCATGAATTACATCCTAGCGAAATGGATCGTCACCAGCCCAGCAGGAACCGAAGCCTTCAACGAAGAATTGGGGCAGATGACGCTTTATAGCTACCCCATGATCGCCATTCCTTCCATGATCATGTTAATGGCTATTTTTTATTACCTATGGCGCAGTATCCAAAAAGCCACAGGATTGAAACTAGAAGAATTAATCGTTAAGAAATAACCCGCCTTTATGCTTGGGGTCAAAGCAAAAGTAGGCTAAACATTATCGGCCACTCTTGCTGATCTCAATTATCCAAATCTCATTGCCTGAGCTTCTTATTAGCCAAAATGTTGGCTTACTAAAATGGTTTTAAAGCGACTTAGTCACTAAGTCGCTTTTAGTCTACCTCGAGTCGTTTCCAGCCACCTCACACCCGTAGCTAAAAATTACACTGAGTGAATTGATGTTTTACCCATTTGATAGGTAAGGAAAAGCAATGAACGCAGCAGAGCTACACGATAAGTCCATTATTATTGACGGTTTGATTTGTGCTAAGTGGAATCGCGAGTTATTCGAAGATATGTCAAAGGGCAAGTTGACAGCCGCAAATTGTACCGTGTCGTTTTGGGAGAACTTTGAAGGGACAGTACGCAATATTGTTGAGATGAATCAGTTGATCGAAGCCAATAGTGATCTGTTGACGAAGGTTTATACAACAAAAGACATTCATCGTGCAAAGGCCGAAGGGAAAACTGGCGTCATGATGGGGTTTCAAAATGCTCATGCATTTGAAGATCAAATTGGTTATGTACAAATTTTCAAAGACCTTGGCGTCGGCATAGTGCAAATGTGCTACAACACGCAAAACTTGGTGGGTACTGGGTGTTACGAACGTGATGGTGGTTTGTCTGGCTTTGGGCGTGAGATTGTAGCTGAGATGAATCGTGTTGGTATGTTGTGCGATTTATCGCACGTTGGTGCAAACACGGCGAAAGAAGTCATCATAGAATCTAAAAAGCCCGTTGCCTACTCTCACTGCTTACCTTCCGGTTTAAAAGAACATCCACGTAATCGCTCAGACGAAGAACTTAAGTTTATTGCTGATAATGGCGGTTTTGTTGGCGTTACCATGTTTACACCTTTTTTAAGAGCTGGAGTGAATGCCACCGTTGACGATTATGTTGAAGCTATTCAATACATTTATAACATCGTAGGTGAAGATGCGATTGGTATTGGTACGGACTTTACACAAGGTCATGGCGAAGATTTTTTTGAATATCTTACTCACGATAAAGGCTATGCCCGTCGTTTGACTCGCTTCGGTGAGATTATTAATCCAAAAGGCATTCGGACGGTTGGCGAGTTTCCTAATCTGACGGAAGCCTTACTAAAGCATGGCTTTAGTGAGCGTCAAGTTTGCAAAATTATGGGTGAGAATTGGGTGAATCTTCTTCACGAAGTTTGGGGTGAGTAAAGCTACTGCGCTCGATTAACCATTGTTAAAAACAAACTCAAGATGCTCATTTATAATTATAAACTCCGCTCTTTCGTTTGTTTTTGCCTCGGGGAACCTTCGCTCATAACACTTTACAGTATTTGATCTTAACGAAAAGAACTTAAGGAATTTAACATGTCTACACACGCTCCAGAAATGCCAATTCTTGTTGATGATGAAACCGGTGTTTGGACTACGGACGCATTGCCGATGCTGTATGTGCCGCGTCACTTTTTTGTTAATAATCACATGGGAATAGAAGATGAAATCGGTGCTGAGCGTTATGCCGATATTCTTTATAAAGCAGGCTACAAATCGGCGTACTTTTGGTGCGAACAAGAGTCAGAATGCCATGGCATTTATGGTGAAGATATTTGGCATCACTATTTAAAGCGCCTTTCACAACGTGGCTGGGGGATTTTTATTACTGAAGAATTGGACGTGGAAAAAGGCACTGCAAAAATTCGTTTAGAAAACTCCGCCTTTGTTTATCACTACGAAAAAATTCATGGCAAAAAAGTAAACCGCAAAGTCGATTATATGTTCACAGGTTGGTTTGCTGGTGCATTGGATCAAATTTTAGAGAGCAAAGGTTTGGCAACTCGTACGAAAGCTGAGCAAACACAAAGTGCAGCAGAAGAAGGCTGTGATGTTGGCTATTTTGAAGTCACGCCATTGTAAGAGTGTTGTAGCAAAACTAAAAATATGAGGTCATCACGGGCAGGTGATGGCGACAAACAGAAAAAGTTAAACGTTGTTTCCAAAAAGGCAGGATGTTATGTCCCAGTATGATGCGTTGTTCGAGCCACTCAATATAAATAAATTAACTATCCGCAATCGTATCGTCAGTACGGCCCACGCTGAGGTGTATGCCACAGATGGTGGCATGACAACTGATCGTTATGTGAAATATTACGAAGAAAAAGCCAAAGGCGGTTGTGGCTTATGTATTTGTGGTGGTTCCAGTGTGGTGTCTATTGATAGCCCACAAAGTTGGTGGAGTTCAGTAAATTTATCCACTGATCGCATTATTCCTCACTTTCAAAATCTTGCCGATGCCGTACATAAGCATGGCGGGAAAATAATGATTCAGATTTCTCATATGGGGCGTCGTTCTCGCTGGGATGGTGAAAATTGGCCTAACTTAATGTCGCCTTCTGGTATTCGTGAGCCTGTTCACCGTGCGACTTGTAAGACTATTGAAGTAGAAGAAATGTGGCGCATTATTGGTGATTTTGCTCAAGCCGCTCGTCGTGCGAAAGAGGGTGGGCTCGATGGCGTTGAGTTGTCGGCCGTTCATCAGCACATGATTGATCAGTTTTGGTCGCCACGAGTAAACAAGCGTACCGACGAGTGGGGCGGAACATTTGAAGGCCGCATGAAGTTCGGTATGGAAGTATTAAAAGCGGTGCGTGAAGAAGTGGGTCCAGACTTTGTTGTGGGCATGCGCATTACTGGGGATGAGTTTCACCCAGATGGCTTGGGTCATGAGGAAATGAAGAAAATCGCCCAGTATTATGATGCGACTGGTATGGTTGATTACTTCGGAGTCGTTGGTTCTGGTTGTGATACACATAATACTTTGGCAAACGTTATTCCAAATATGAGTTATCCGCCTGAGCCTTTCTTATACTTGGCGGCTGGCATCAAAGAAGTGGTAAAAGTACCTGTTATTCATGCGCAGAATATCAAAGACCCAAACCAAGCTAAGCGTATTATCGAAGCTGGTTATGTGGATTTTGTTGGTATGACACGTGCTCACATCGCTGATCCTCACTTTATTGCAAAAATCAAAATGGATCAGGTTGATCAAATTCGTCAGTGTGTTGGTGCTAACTATTGTATTGATCGTCAATACCAAGGCTTGGATGTTTTATGTATTCAGAATGCGGCGACATCGCGTGAATATATGGGCTTGCCACATGTTATTGAAAAAACTACAGGTGTCATTCGCAATGTGCTGGTGGTTGGCGGTGGTCCTGGCGGATTAGAAGCGGCTCGTGTTGCGGCTGAACGTGGCCATAAAGTCACTTTGCTGGAAAAAGCTGAAGAGCTGGGTGGCCAGTTAGTGTATGCCGCGAAGGCACCTCAACGAGATCAAATTGCGGGGATTACGCGCTGGTTGGTTATGGAACTAGAGCGTTTGGGTGTGGAAGTTCGCTTAAATACTGCGGCGAACGAAGAAATGATTAAAGAAATTAACCCAGATGTGTGTATTTTGGCAGTCGGTGGGCATCCATTTGTAGAGCAAAATCCGGAATGGGGTGCTGAAGAAGGTTTAATTGTCTCTTCTTGGGATATTCTGAGTGGCGCTGTTGAACCTGGTAAAAATGTCTTGGTATACGACACTATCTGTGAATTCTCAGGCATGTCTGCCGCCGATTACTTAGCTTCTAAAGGGTCTTTGGTCGAATTGGTTACCGATGATATTAAACCTGGTGTAGGGGTTGGTGGTACAACATTCCCAACCTACTATCGTTCTCTCTATGAGAAAGAAGTCATTATGACATCGGATATGCTGCTAGAAAAAGTGTATCGCGAAGGCAATAGTCTAGTGGCGGTACTTGAAAATGAGTATACGGCTCAAAAAGAAGAGCGAGTTGTCGATCAGATAGTGATTGAAAATGGCATTCGTCCAAATGAAGATTTGTACTACGCGTTGAAACCAAGCTCACGAAATAAAGGTCAAATTGATAACGAAGCTTTATTTGATATCAAGCCTCAGCCTGTGCTGGATACTGATCCTAGTGACGGTATGATTTTGTGGCGCTTGGGAGATTGTGTCTCTCAGCGTAATGTTCATGCAGCAATGTACGATGCACTTCGCCTTTGTAAAGACCTATAAGAAACGATGGTGATGTAAATAAGGGCAAAGCTTAAACGAATTGAAAATACAGAATTAAGAAATATTAATAAATTATAGTTTTGATATTGCTTAGTCTTTCTATTTTTAGCCTGTTTTTGCTTTGCTTTTAAATCACCTATCTTTTCTGGTTTTTCTATTTTCAATATGCCCGATGACTGAGGGTTTAAGATGATTCTTGATTGGTTACCTCCAACTTTAATTGGTGTCCTTCTTGTACTAGCGGGGATTGGTGCGATTCGTCGAATTAACCTATGGCGCGCTGGACAAGCTGAAAACGTTGATTTCCTGTCTGGTTTACTGGCGATGCCTAAACGCTATCTGCGTGATCTTCACCATGTAGTAGAGCGAGACAAATATATGTCTCGTACGCACGTAGCCACCGGCGGTGGTTTTGTTTTGGCGATGGTGCTGGTGTTGTTTGTTCACCTCTTTGGTGTCGAAAGTAAAATTCTTGCTTGGGCACTGTTAGCGGCTTTGGTCATGATGTTTTGTGGTGCATTGTTTGTCGCCAAGCGTCGTTTGAACCCGCCTTCACGTATTTCCAAAGGGCCTTGGATGCGTTTGCCCAAAAGTTTGCTAACGTTTTCTATTACCTTTTTTGTCTTAACTTTACCTACTTCTGGAATTCTGCCTGAAGGAACCGGTGGTTGGCTTTTAACTCTAGTTTTGTCATTTTTTATCTTGTTGAGCTTGAGTGAAATGTTGTTTGGCATGACCTGGGGCGGGCCAATGAAGCACGCTTTTGCTGGAGCATTACATCTGGCTTTTCACCGTCGGCCTGAACGTTTTGGCGGCGGTCGTTCTACTGGATTGAAGCCTGTTGATTTCGGGGATGGCGTAAGTGTTAAAGCGGTACATGGTGTGGCAAAACCAAGTGATTTTAAATGGAATCAATTACTTGGTTTTGATGCTTGTGTTCAGTGTGGTCGCTGTGAAGCGGTTTGTCCTGCGTTTGCCGCTGGCCAGCCTTTGAACCCGAAGAAGCTGATTCAAGATATGGTTGTTGGGCTTGCAGGAGGAACAGACGAAAAATACGCTGGTAGTCCTTATCCCGGTATTGATGTTGGAAATGCTAAGGGTGGACCGAATCAGATTATTACGGATGGTTTGGTCAACTCGGATACGCTTTGGTCTTGTACAACCTGCCGTGCTTGTGTCGAAGAATGCCCGATGATGATTGAGCATGTGGATGCCATTGTTGATATGCGTCGTTTTTTGACCTTAGAAAAAGGCGATACTCCTAATAAGGGGGCTCAGGTACTCGAGAATATTATCGCGACAGATAATCCAAATGGGTATTCTCCTGCGAGTCGTACTAACTGGGCAGCTGATCAAAATTTAAGTGTAATGAAAGATGTAAAACAAGCAGAGGTTTTGTTTTGGGTATCTGATGGCGCTTTCGACATGCGTAGTCAGCGAATTTTACGTTCTTTTGTTAAGTTACTGAAAGCGGCGAATGTAGATGTGGCGATTCTAGGTGATGAAGAGCTTGATAGTGGTGATGTTGCCCGTCGTTTGGGGGATGATGCAGCTTTTCAAAGCTTGGCAAAACGCAACCTAGCAACTTTGTCAAAATACAGCTTTAAAACTGTTGTTACGACAGACCCTCATGCCTTTCATTGTTTAAGAAATGAATATGGGGATTTTGGCTCTGATGCTTTGAAAGATGTAGAAGTACTACACCATACGACATATTTGAATCGTTTAATAAAAGAAGGTCGATTTAATTTGAGCCCTCTACAAGGAAGTAAAGTGACGTACCACGATCCTTGTTATCTCGGCCGTTATAATGGTGAATATGAAGCGCCACGAGAATTGCTTGCAAGCCTAGGCATTGAAGTTGCTGAAATGGAACGCTCTCGTTTTCGTTCACGCTGTTGTGGCGGTGGCGGTGGCGCGCCGATTACGGATATTCCGGGTGAACGACGTATAGCTGATATGCGTATGGAAGATGTAACCAGTACAGGTGCAGACATGGTGGCCGTTGGTTGTCAGCAATGTACAGCGATGTTGGAAGGGGTGGTAGAACCTCGACCAGTAGTAAAAGATATTGCTGAAATCTTAGCAGGACAACTTATTGAGGAGACACACTGATGAGTGACTTTTCTTTAGAGAATCTTTTGCGACGTGATCCCAGAGCAGAATGGATTGCACGAAATCGCTTGCATCCTTTGCATAATGAGATGTTGCAAGCTGGTAGTGGTGAAGTACGAGGTCCATCTGGCTTACTGCGTAAGAATCCACACATTATTGGTTTTATTGGCCCAAACGGTATTAAACGCATTGATAGAGCCAATGCATCTTCAGCAGGACTTGGCGGGAAAAAACGATCAGGGGAAACGAAAGAAGTTCAGTTGCCTTTGCATACTGTCGAACATCCAGATTTTTACATTATGGTTGTGGCCGATATGGTCGGTGGTCGCTTAACGGGTCATGACAAGGATATTCTTGGTCTGGCTCATCAACTAGTTGCCAAACGTAATGGTGCCGTGACGTTAGTGTGTTTTGGTGAAAACAAAGAAGCACAATGTGATTTGGCCGGCGTTGATCGTTTGATTCACCTTGAAGGGAATGAATATGAAGGATTTGCGCCAGAAGCTAGGTTAATTGCATTGCAGCAAATAGAAGCACAATATCAGCCAGATTATTGGTTATTTCCAGACAGCGTACATGGTGGAACAGATCTGGCTTGTCGCTTATCTGCGCGCTTAGGAGAGCGCCTGGCAACACAGGCTTGGCAAGTAAGTGCTGAGCAAACGGTTTGCCGTGGTGCGTCTGGTAGCCAAGACATTTCACGTGATACGCCGCGTATTCTAACGTTACTGGAAGAGTGTGGTGATGCTATAGATGAAACACGTCATGAAGTACTTCCTATTTCGGTTGACAGCATCGAGCAAAAATCACCTAGCGTGGTCGATAAAGGACTCATTGCGGTTGATTCTAATGCAGTGCCATTGGCAGAAGCGGAATTTATTTTATCAGCAGGTAATGGTATCCATAATTGGGACCAGTTCCATTCGACTGCAGCCGCTTTGGGCGCCACTGAAGGGGCGAGTCGTGTTGCGGTAGATGATGGCTTTATGCCACGTGTTCGTCAGGTGGGAGCATCTGGCACTTGGGTAACCGCTCGTGTTTATCTTGCTGTTGGTATTTCAGGTGCGATTCAACATATGCAAGGGATTGGTCAATGTGACAAGGTTATTGCCATTAACACTGATGCTGGTTGTGACATGGTGAAGCGTGCCGATTTGGCTGTTATTGCGGATAGTGAAGAAATATTGGGAGAGCTGACCAGACTTGCTCAGGAGTATTCATCATCTAAGAATCAAGAGGAGAAGAGTGATGCTGCCTAACGTGAAGGTTGTTTCATTAGTGTCAGTTGGCCGTCATCCTCAATCAGGTCGTTCTCGGCGAGCCGAACAAGATGGTCGAGCGGTTGAGTTGGGGCTAAAATTGTCCGGTAAAGAATTGACCGTGGTGCATGCTGGTCATTCTCAAGAGCCTGTGCTTCGCCAATACGCTGGTATGGGATTGTCTTCTTTAACGGTGTTAGAACAAGAAAGCAATTGTGATGCTTTGGCGGTATTGTCAACCTTTTTACATGATCAAAAACCTGATGTCGTTCTCACTGGAGTTCGTGCCGAAAGTGGCGAATCATCTGGCATGTTGCCGTATTTATTGGCTGAACATTTAGGTTGGCCTTTGGTGCCACGAGTGGCAGATATTATCAGCATTAGTGAGGGGAAAGCGGAGGTTTTATTAGCTCTACCACGTGGCCAGCGTCGTGCGGTTCAGGTCAAGTTGCCTTTTATTGCCAGTATTGATAATGCAGCACAAGCACCTCGTCAAAGTGCTTTTGGTCCAGGTTTAAGAGCGGAACTAAACGTATTGAGTACGAATAGTGTTGTTGATGAAGCCGCTAGCCAATGGCAAATTAGTGCTGCAAAACCTCGCCCTAAGCGCATAAAAGTGGTGAAAGCAAAGACTGCTGCAGATCGTATGAAGGCAGCAACTGCGAAACCTGTGGGAGGAGGCGGAAAAGTGATGAAAGATGAAACGTCGCAAGAAAAAGCCCAAGCGATCTTTGATTTACTATTAGAAGAGAAAGTGGTTCGTTAATTGCTTGTTTAGGTATAAGCTTCTTGTTCGCTGATTATTGAATGAATTGTTTGTCTATAGGTATGCAATATGATGATTGTTGATTTGGTCGATGAGGTCGATTTTAAAGAGAGACTTATCGCGCTTGGAGCGCCAGTGACTCAAGAACAAAGCTTGGCGGAAGTCCAGTCTGCCGTTTTGTCTTGGTTGCAGGAGTGTCCAGAACAAACGCCGTTTATAAAAGACCTTTGTGCTGAAATGCAAAAAGAAACGACGACCGTTTTGCCTGAAGTGTCGAGTGTATTGGCTGTTTTAGGTTAAAATTTATTCTTCAATTATCGATTAAAAAGAGTAACTAGTTAATATTGATTGGTTACTCTTTTTTTGTTGGTCTTGAGCTTTTTTCGATATTTGGCTATAGAATTCATGACAGCTTTAAAATTTAAGTGAAAAATTTGAAAATTTGGTTTTAAAAAGTAAGTGATAACGATTATCATACGTGTCTAAATTTACTAATAAAGGTGTAAGATGATTAAATCGTTTGTAGTGCTTCTGTTCACTCTCTTTATGAGTGCATCCTGGGCTGATCAAGTCACTGTGAAAGATGTTCTTGGTCGTAATGTGACATTTAATGCACCCGCACAACGTGTAATTGTTGGTTTTTATCCTGAAGATTATATGGCGATTGGGACGGAAGCGGCTTACGACAAGGTTGTTGGTATGTCTAAATACATTTGGCAGGCTCGTCCTGCTAACTGGGAAATGTATGTAAAACATCGTCCATCTTTAAACGATATTCCAGGTATTGGCCGTGTTGACACTCAGACTTTCTCTGTAGAAAAAGTCATTAGTTTGAACCCTGATGTTTTGATGTTAGCTGATTGGCAATATAAGGGATTGGGAACGGATATTGAACGACTTGAAAGTGCTGGCATAAAGGTGATTGTTGTCGATTACAACGCACAAACACTAGAGCGCCATATAAAGAGTACTGAGTTAATTGGTGTTATTACCGGACAAGAGAAGCGAGCAGCGAAGATTGCCGATGAATACAAAGCAACCGTTGAAACTATTAGCAACCGCCTTGCAAAAGCCAATTTACCAAAACCAAAAGTGTACACTGAGTTTGGAGCATCTGGCACTCAAGAGCTAGGCTTTACGTTTGGTAAGAACATGTGGGGCGGAATTTCTACCATGGCGGGTGGCGATAATATTTCTGCACCATTTGTTGAATGGTGGGGCAAATTGAACCCAGAACAAGTGATTGCTTCTAACCCAGATGTAATTGTTATTACAGGTTATGAAACTGGTAAAGGCTCTGATTCTATGATTATGGGACAGGGGGTTGATAAAGCGGCAGCTCGAGAACGTTTAGAAGGCTATAAAAAGCGTGTAGGTTGGTCATCTATTAATGCCGTTAAAAATAACCGATTATATGGCGCTTATCATGGTGCTTGTCGAACTATTTTAGATGCTGCAATGATCGAATTTTATGCTAAAGCCATGTACCCAGATTTGTTTTCGGATTTGAATCCTGAGCAAGCTTATCTAGGTTTCTATAAAAAATACCTTCCAGTGACACCTGAAGGAACCTTTACTTTATCTCTTGCAAACTAAGGTTTTCTGAACCGCTGTGATCAGTTGATCAGTTACAAAAAAACCGCCGCTCTAACTTCATTATTTCAAGAATGATAGTAGAGAGGCGGTTTTTTTATCGCTATTTATAAGTTGTTGTTTTCGGCAATAGTGCGAGCACAGCCTGCTATAGTCGAGCGTAACCAGATATGGCCCGGATCGTGCTGCAGTAATGGGCTCCATAGCATTTTCAATTCCACAGGCGGGATTTCAAATGGTGGTGGTAGCACAACAACATTGGCATTGTCTTTCATCAAGCGAGTTGCTAAGGACGGTAGGGTAGCAATTAAGCCGAGTTGCTCTGTTGCTCTCATCGCAACATTATAGTTGCGAGTAAACAAGCGAATATTACGTTTGAATCCTAAATCCGCTAGCGAACCATCGACCCAGCCAAGTTTTTGCACTTCTTCAGGCTGAATGCCTACACCGACGCCAAAGCCAGTTTTGCTCACCCAAACATGAGGTGAGGCAAGATATGTTTCTAGAGAAAAGTTCTTAGCAATCTCTGAGTTTGCTGGAACCAAACAAGAAAAATGATCAACCCATACTGATTTTTGGTGGAAGGATTGTGGTAAGACATCGAAACGGTTGATAACCAAGTCCACTTTGCCTTTTTCGACATCATGAAAGCTAACATCACTTGGGTTCATGACATCCAGTATGACATTGGGTGCTTCATCTTGTAACTTCTTCATTAAGGGAGGGATGAGTGTTGCTTCGGCATAATCACTGGCCATAATACGAAACACTCGTGAACTGGATTCTGCTTCAAAGTTTTGTCCTAGGTGCAATACTTCATCAACGGATTGCAAGATGCTTCTGACGCGAGGTTGCAATTGAATGGCTAAAGCAGTTGGCATCATGCCATCGCTGGTTCTTACCAGTAATGGATCATGAAATAGATCTCTTAAACGCCTTAGTCCGTTGCTCATCGCTGGTTGTGTGATACCTAGCTGATTGGCAGCGTGGGTTACATTTTGCTCCCGTAATAGGGAGTCTAAGTAACGAAGTAAATTGAGATCTATTTTGTCTAACTGCATAAAGGAAGGGGCCCGTGTCCACTAACGTAGGGGCTGCATCATACTCTATTTTGCCAATGAATAGAATGATTGCCCCTACTGAGTAAAGAGATTTGGGATGTGAGAGATTAAGATTGTTTCAGTTGTTGTTGAATAACTTCATAACAAGCGCCCATGGTATGATAGTCGGTTTTACCTGCTGGGCTTTTGCAGTCATCATAAGCTTTATTGTCTTGGGTTAGGATTCGAAACCAAGCGCCGTGCTTATGATCGATCAGATGAGACCAGCTGTATTGCCAAAGTTTATGATATTTATCCCAGTAGTGATCTTCTTCGGTAACAATGGCTAGCATAGCCGCTGCTGCAAAAGATTCCGCTTGTACCCAAAAATATTTATCACCGTCACAAATATCTCCATCAGGCGCATAGCCATAACAAAGGCCGTCGTTTACATCGTCCCAGGATTTGTTCCAGGCTGAATCAAACAGCTTTCGTGCTGTTGGGATCAACCATTCTTGCGGTGAGCGCTGATGAATTAAGAGTAACAGCTTGGCCCATTCGGTTTGGTGGCCTGGTTGAAATCCCCAAGGACGGAATAAGTGTTTTGGATCTGCTTTGTTATATTCCCAATCCACTTGCCAGTCTTGGGTGTAGTGTTCCCAAATTTCTCCACCAGCGAGAGCGGCTTGGCGCAGGCAAATGTTATTCGCTAATAGCGTGGCACGTTCAAGGTAACGGGGTTCTTGTGTGGCATCATAGGCTGCAAGTAAAGCCTCGCAACTGTGCATGTTGGCATTCTGTCCACGATAAGGCGATACGGTTTCCCAGTCGCTGGATATTTCATCCTTGTACAAGCCAAATTCAGCCTCCCAAAAATGTTTCTCCATGATGTCAAAGGTTTCTCGAATCCAAGGTTTGGCTTCTTTTACGCCTGCTTTATACGCGGTAGCATAGGCGAGCATAACAAAAGCGAACCCATAACAATGGTTGGTTTCATCCAGGTTTTGTTGTTTATTTAGCAGCCATACATAGCCACCATTTTCTCGACGATGACGATTTCTCAAGTAATCGAGACCATGACGTGTCGCCTTTAAATAATCGGTTTTGCCTTCGGCTTGAAAGGCTTTGGCGTAGTTGAAAACAAAGCGCGTACTACTAACAAGGTGACGAGTATCTGTATCGTATATTTCGCCATTGTCTTTGAAAAAGTGAAAAAATCCACCTGCAGGATCAATGCAGTTTGGATGATAGAACTCCATGGTTGTTCGAATATGCTGTTGCAAAAACTCATTGGAGGTAAAGTCTGGAAAAGAAGGCATGATTTCGTCCTTTGTTGTTGCTCTGCTGTATAATGCGAGCTTTGTTATTTTTGTAATGTTAAACATTATCTTAATGAGTCATATAATTAAATCAATTAGATTTATTAATTGAATTCATTCATTGAGATCTTTACTGAATGTCAGGAATGAAGCAGATAGAATGCTACTAGTTTATGGACTCAATATGAGAGTAGGGTTATATGAAATCGTCAGGTAGTACTTCTGAGCAGAGTCGTATTTATAATGAGCGCATTATTCTTCATTTAGTCCGACAACACCCTGAAATTTCTCGAGTAAAAATTGCAGAATATACTGGACTAAGTGCTCAGACGATTTCTGTCATTACGTCATCCTTGTTGGAAAGGGCGCTGTTACAAGTTGATGGCAAAGTTACAGGTCGCCGTGGTCAACCTTCGATAAAACTCAGCATTAATAAAGCGGGGGCCTATGGGTTAGGGATCAATGTCGACCGAGATCATATTAGTGCGGCTTTGCTCGATTTTAGCGGTGCTTGCGTTTTGCTATTAGAGCGAGCGGTGTCTTTTCCTTCGGAAAGTCTGGCGAAGACCATTGCTACTGACCTAATAGAAGAAGTGAAGATCACTTTAGGAGATAACTGGAACAAGGTTCAGGGGATAGGCTTAGCCAGACCTGACTATATGGATTCTTGGTTAGAAACCTTGGTGACAGATGCTAGCCAAAGGGGAGATTTAACGCTTTTAAAAGAAGCTTTAGCCTATTGGCAATCGGATGCGTTCGAGACGTGGTTGAGTGCTTTCACTGGCGTGCCTTGTTTTTGTGAGAATGACGCTGTCGCAGCGGCGACCAGTGAACTATTGTTGGCTTCTGAGGTACAGCGAGATTTCTTTTATCTTTTTATCAGTACAGCGTGTGGTGGTAGCTTCGTCGCTAATGGTGAATGTTACTCTGGTGCTCATGGCAAAGCGGGTAGTTTTGGCTTAATTCCTACCGCCACAGGAAAACACGGCAAATGGATTCTTGAAGCCTTGTCCTTGTCGTCTTTGAAGCGATTTTTTACGGAACAGCAAGTTTCATGGCCGGCAACGGATGATCTATGGTCTGGTTCTGAATACGCAAAACTGATTGAACAGTGGGCAAATGAAGTGGCTTTTGAGGTGACGCCTGCACTGGCATCGGTTGTTGCATTGTATGACCCAAAAACGATCCTGATTGGGGGGCGTTTGCCTTCGCCCGTGTTAGATGCTTTGATCACCTATATTGAAAAAATGTTGAAAGCGCACAGCATGTTGCCATTACCTGTGATTCGAATAGCTCAAACCGCTTATACGGCGGGGGTTCTTGGGGCGGCTGTATTGCCTCTTTATGGTAGTTTTGCTCCTCAGCAAAATTTATTGTTACTCAGTTCTAAATCCGCCGTTTCAGGGTCCTAAAGAGAAAAGTAATGAGATTAGAAATACAATGTGAAGACCGAATAGGCATGGTGCGAGAAGCACTCGACTTGTTTGTTCCCCATGGTATTGATATGCGCTTAGTAGAAGTGGATACCAAGCGGCGTTGTATTTATTGTGGCTTCCCCGATATTCCCTTCTCAAAATTGCAGCAATTATTGGCGGATATTCGTCGCTTAGAGAGCGTTGAAGATGTCAAAACCGTCATGTTTACTCCTTCAGAAAGAGAGCACAATGCGCTTTATACCTTGCTAGAGGCTCTTCCAGATGGGGTTATTTCCGTAGACCTGAAAGGTAACATCACCATGGTCACCGAACTGGCCGCGCAAGACCTAAATGTGTCTGTGTTGAACTTACTACATAAACCCGTACAGCAATTTATTAAAGGCATTAATGTTTCCAAGGAGCAATGGGCAAATCCGCGAGACGGCATGAGCAAGCGAATTCGCATTCGTGATAAAACCCTCTTGCTGGAAATGAAGCCCATCTTTGTTCGTGACGATGACGGCTATGCGAACCCAGCTGGCACAGTGATTTATTTAAAGTCCAAAAGCCGTTTGGATCGGCAAACTGAGAGCTTAAAACAAGCGCCAGATGCAGAGCATTATTTGGAAATGTATTTCCGGCCAACGGTGATGAAAAGTGAAGCTATGAAGCGCACTTTGCAGCAAGCCAAAGCATTTGCAGATTTACCTATGCCTTTGCTGATTCAAGGCGAGGTTGGTACAGGTAAGCGGGATTTAGTGAATGCCTTGTTTCAGTATTGGCAGAAGCATCATGGGGACAGAGACGCGCAACTGGTGGCTTGCCACGGAACAGAACTGAGTAAAGACGATATTGTTAAATTAGATAAAATGTCTGGCTGGTTTGTGATTGAGGATGTTGAGTGTCTTGATAAGCAAGTTCAGCTCGATTTATCCAATTGGCTAGCGCGTCAGCCAGGGGAAAGCACCAGTTTGGATACTAATGTTCGCTTGGTTAGCTTGTCATCGTTGAGCCATGCTAAGTTGGCCAATAGTGAGGTACTGAATAAAAGTTTGTACTTTGCTTTGGCGACCTTGACGTTACCAATGCCAGCGCTACGAAATAGAAAAGAAGATTTAGAAGGCTTGGTGCATCAAATTATTGTGGCTCAAGCGGAGCGCTATCGGATACCCATCCCCTCTGTTTCTAAAGGGGCTTTGACTAAGCTTGGTCTATATTCTTGGCCTGGTAATTTAAAAGAGCTGCAAAACGTTTGCCTGCAAACGTTACTGACGATGAAAGGTGAGGAGTGGAAAGCCGATTCGGTTTTGTTACCTGAAAATCCTGTTATTAATGACATGGCGCTCATAGATGATTCCCTAGAAGTGACGGTGAAACAATGGGAAGCAGAACTTTTGAGGCGACTTTATCCACGTTTTCCAAGTACCAGAAAACTAGCAAAAGCCGTTAATATGAGTCACAGCGCGATCGCTAATAAGCTAAAAGAATATGGGATAAATACATAAATGCCAGATTGAAGCGAGCTCAATCTGGCAAGTGGGTAGAATGGAGAAAGCGTTACTTAATAAGGGCGTCTATGGCGTGGAACAGGACGACGAACTTCTTCACGCTCAATTTTAATTGGTTGTAGCTTTGTTTTCGGTTGTACTGTGTTTTTCTGGATCTTGGCTACCAAGAAAGCAATTGCCGCACAAGCAGCGACGAATAACAAAAATTCAAACATGGCATTTCTCCAAACTAATTATTCTTGTAACAATCATGGTTCAAAATGATCGTGGGGTAAAGGCAATTATGTTGTTTTTTGGTTAATAAACCTTTCTAAACGGCTGTCCTCGCCAACATTTTGTTAAAAGCAATCTGAAAAAGGCTCATCCATACAGCTATTAATGGAGGACGTTAGACTTAATTCAACCCCTGCATTCAATATTACAAGTTATACCTTTTTCTTAGATACCTTGCTACACCATCTTCATCATGATGTCCTATTACATCGGTCGCAGCATCTTTAATATGAAGTGATGCATTATCAGTTGCAAAGGCTTCATCTGAGGCTGAGAACATAGATAAGTCATTGTCCCCGTCTCCAAACACGACTAAGCTTTCGGCACCAATTTCTTCTTTTAGTTCCATCAGTGCCTCTCCTTTATTGACATTGCTGTGGTGAATGTCCAACCAGAAGGCGTCAGGGTTATAGATTCCACCGCCAGAATAGGCGGTAAGATGGCTGTGTTTTTGACTGTCTAATACGATTTTTTCAATAAACTCAGGTCGTCCCATGGCACTAATATTGGTGATTCGCGTGTTGTGGGATAAATCAGTAATAGGGTGAAGGCTCATGTTTTTGTGGTTGCCTAGCTCATTAGCGATATGATCACTTAAATGACCATTTAGCGGTGAGTGGTAAACCCGGTGAGAGCCGTCGTCTTCTAAACAAAATATAAAGGGGGTGATTTGGTGTTCTTCAAAAGAGGCAAGAAGATCCATGATATGGCTATGGGAGAGTAAGTTTCTGTGGCGATAAAGGTTTTTTTGAGGGTTCCACCATTCAACGCCATTTTTGAATATCTGCCAGTTGGGAAAGTCATGACCTTCAATACAAGGCATAGCAGCAAAGTGTGTTCTGCCAGTCGCTACCGTGTAAAAGATCCCAGCCGCTTTTAAGCGTTCAAGCGTGTCTAATGTGAATTCAGAAAGGCGTTGATGCCGATTAAGAAGGGTTCCGTCTAGATCAAATGCCACTAACTCCATAATCACCTCATAGTATGCAGTGTGGAGCACTATCGCATTTTCTTGACGGGGAGTTCAACAATTAACAGTATTAATAGACGTTTTCGGTTTGGTAATAAACGCCACAACATATCATTTTATAGGTTTGTGGCGTTTTGATATTAGCTCTTTTGAACAAGAGCTGTAGCCGTGAAGTGAATGCCACTCCAGCCATTTTCAATGAATTGACGGATGTTTTGGTGATCCGTTGCTTCAGGGTTTTCTAAAACGTCTATACGATAAAAGTCGCCAAATAAGTTTAGCGTTTCCACTTCAGTAAGTTGGTGGATTGAGCCGAAAGAAAAAATCTTACAAGAGCCATTATTTTCATTAATGCCATTTTCCTGTTTACCATTGGTAAACGCCGCAGGGGTAAAGTCGTATTCACGTTCAATCACATCTATCACTTCTTTAAACTGTACTTGCTCAGGTGTGGATTTGATTTTTTCTATGAGCGTTTGAGTACTTAGCATTGGGACTCCGTATGATATTTAAAAATGTATATTTTAGATTTATTGGTTTAATCATTACTGCTTAGAGGTGGATTCGGCATATCGAACCGTTACTTTTAAGCAAACAAACGCAATTATGCCACAAGCAGCAATGGTGCCAAGCATTGGGACAAAAGTACCGTTGTGAAGAATACTGATTACCACACCGCTTAAGGCGCCAAAGGCAAAGCGGGACGTTCCAGCAAGTGCTGTAACACTGCCGTTATTGTTACCTGCGTGTTTTAGTGCACCAGCCATGAAACCACCGCCTAAAATCCCCATTGGTCCCATAAATGACATGCTGGTAATGATGATTGTCCATAGTGGTGGACGATCAAAAAAACTAAGAATAATCATGCAAATAGAAGCGGCCAAAGGAATGTAAATAGCATATTTCGTCAGTATTTCAGTACCAAGTTTCTCAACGTAGCGACCATTGATGGTTGACGCTAGCATCATAGCGATGACATTCACCCCAACTAAAAAGCCAAAATTCGCTGGGTCTACACCATAGATCTCGATGTAGACAAAAGAGCAGCCTGTTATAAAGCTCATCATACCCGCAAAATAAAAAGCAGACGCAACGATAAAGCCCATTACAGAGCGATTTTTTAGCAAAATAATGTAGTTGCGAATCGCGTTGCTAAATGAGAAGGCGGTGCGTTTTTCAGGCGGTAATGTCTCAGGAATGGTACGAAGAAACAGTACGATGGAGAGGATGGCTAAAATGCCTAACAGGACAAAAATATAGTGCCAATTTAGGATGGTTAGGATTGCCCCGCCAATAATAGGTGCCGCTAAAGGGGCCAATGCCATGACCAGCATGATCATCGACATGGCTTTAGCGAACTGGTTAAGCGACATGCTATCTTTGACCAAGGCAGGGACACATACTGCTACTGCAGCGCCACCAAGCGCTTGGATAGCACGACCTACGAGTAGTAATTCATAACTTTGGGTTAACGCGCAAATAAAACTACCGACAGCAAACACTGCCAAGCCACCTACAACGACTTTACGTCGACCTATCGCGTCGGAAATAGGGCCGAATAAGATTTGCAAAAAGGCAAACACCAGCAAATAGATACTGAGCGTCATTTGAATAAGGCCGATATCGGTATTCAAACTTTTAGAAATAGTTGGAATACTCGGCAAGTAAGCATCAATTGCTAACGGCGTAAGGCCTGACAACAGACCGAGCACCAAAACAATAGGGAATGTGAGTTTCATATGGCAACTTAATGGTTAGTTGGATTGATCTGCTGAGCGGATAAATCCGTAATGGGATTGCAGATTATAATAGGTTTAGTCTCTATCGTTTAGTTTGATTGTGCAAGAACTGAGTAAAACTGGATTGATGATTATTAATATAAAAATAGTTAAAACTAAAAGGCCTAAAATGTTTATTTTCTTTGTTTTTGAGGCTTTCAATACAGTTTTTTGTTTATTTTTAAGCTTGCTAAGGCTTCATTTTACTTTTATTTAGAGGTTATCTTTTCTGGTTTTCATTTATGGAACGTGGTTCAATTTCATCTCCATTTCTAATGGGCAAGGTATTTGCCCTGTACGTCATCCACCTTTGCAATGTCGTTTTCTTGATGATGTCTGTTTGTTAATCCAGTAAGGAAGATCATGTTACGCTTTTTTGAAAAATGGGTGCCAGCCTATCCTGATATTAATGCTGAACAAGCACCAAAAACCTTGTTTGCATTTTGTCGTTATTACTCAAGAGGTGTTGAGCTGCCTTTGTTTTTAATGTCGCTATTAACGGCAGCGATTGCAGTTTTAGAGGTAACGTTATTCAGCTTCATGGGGCAATTGGTTGACTGGTTAATTAACAAGAACCCAGAGACATTTTTTGCCGAAGAAAGCACGCATTTGCTGTTAATGTCTTTGATGATTTTAGTGCTCATGCCTTTAGCCACATTCTTGCATTCGGCGATCATTCACCAGACTCTTTTGGGTAATTATCCAATGCGTATTCGGTGGTTGTCCCACCATTATATTTTGCGTCAAAGTATGTCGTTCTTTCAGGATGAGTTTGCTGGGCGTATTTCCACCAAAGTAATGCAAACCTCGCTTGCTGTCCGTGAAACCGTGATGAAATTATTGGATGTCTTGGTCTACATCATCGTTTACTTTATTTCCATGGTGGTACTCATTGCAAAAGCTGATTACCGCTTAATGATTCCTATGTTAGTTTGGCTGGTTTGTTATGTATTATTGCAAATGTACTTTGTCCCTAAACTAAAAAAGGTCTCTTCTGATCAAGCGGATGCCCGCTCTATCATGACGGGGCGAGTAGTGGACAGCTATAGTAATATCTCTACGGTAAAACTTTTCTCCCATCATCAAAGAGAAGCGGATTATGCCAAAGATGGCATGGATGGCTTTTTGCAAACCGTCTATAAGCAAATGCGCTTGGTCACCTTGTTAAATGTGGGTGTGCAGAGTTGTAACTACATTTTGGCATTTGCGATTGCGGCCTTGGCCATTTGGTTGTGGACTGGCAGCATTATCAGTGTGGGGGCCATTGCGATTGCAGTCAGTTTGGCTCTGCGATTAAACGGCATGTCCCAGTGGATTATGTGGGAAATCAGCGCACTGTTTGAAAACCTCGGTATGGTGAGTGATGGTATGAAAACCTTGTCTCGTCCTATTGAGATTGAAGATGCACCTAATGCGCCTTCTTTAAAGGTTACGAAAGGCATGATCGAATACGATAAGGTCAACTTCCATTATGGTAAGCAGGATAGCACTGTCATTGAAAACTTAGCGTTATCGATCAAACCCGGTGAAAAAGTAGGATTGGTTGGCCGATCTGGAGCGGGCAAATCGACCATTGTGAACTTGCTAATGCGCTTTCATGATGTGGAATCCGGTCAGATTCGAATCGATGGACAAAACATCAGTCAAGTTCAGCAAGATTCATTGCGCGGGCAAATAGGGATGGTGACTCAAGATACTTCCTTATTGCACAGAACGGTTCGTGAAAACTTGTTGTATGGCCGACCCGATGCCACCGAAGAAGAAATGATTGCGGCAGCAAAGCAAGCTGAGGCTCATGAGTTTATTCAGACGTTGACCGATCCATATGGCAATATTGGCTATGATGCTATGGTGGGTGAGCGTGGTATTAAACTATCAGGCGGACAGCGTCAGCGTATCGCCATTGCTCGGGTGCTGTTAAAAGATGCCCCTTTGCTCATTTTGGACGAAGCAACTTCTGCCTTGGACTCTGAAGTAGAAGCGGCCATTCAAGAAAGTCTTTATAAATTAATGCAAGGCAAAACGGTGATTGCTATTGCCCATCGTTTATCGACCATCGCTGCAATGGATCGTCTGATCGTATTGGATAAAGGGCATGTTGTTGAGCAAGGCAGTCACGAAGAGCTGCTTCAGCATAAAGGCATTTACGCCTCTCTTTGGTCGCATCAAACTGGAGGCTTTTTAGCCGAAGACATTGATATCGAAGAGGTGGAGTTGGAAGGCGTTAAATAAACTATCAGCTTTATTTGAGCTAACTTGGAAGAGGAGGGCAGATGACATATTTTATTTTGTTTTTGGCAATATTGGCTGAAGTCATTGCTACGACTGCGTTGAAGGCATCAGACTCCTTTACCAAATTGGGGCCCAGTATTGTCTTGGTGGTGGGTTATGCCATGTCGTTTTATCTTTTGTCCATTGTTATGCGCTCTATGCCAACAGGTGTGACTTATGCCATATGGGCGGGCTTAGGGATCGTTTTGATATCGGTATTCGGCTATTTGTTTAACAATGAAAAGCTGGACTTACCCGCCTGTATTGGCATGTCTATGATTGTGATTGGCGTAGTGGTGATCAATGTGTTTTCTAAAACGGTAAACCATTGAGTTATTTATAGCGTTTGCTAAGAAGACAAAAAACGCGACTTTGTGGGGAGCATCCATAAAGTCGCGTTTTTATTGGTGGTTAACTACTTTTTATTTTCCCTTTTTTATTGGCTAGCCACACGAATTGATAAGGCATTAAGGTGACTTTAGCTAAATGGTCTTCATAGACTTGTTCTGATACTAAGTCGGTCCAGTCATCGGTTGCGATAAGGTTTAGCTCAGATAGGTTGAAGCTCTGCGGTTGGTCTGTCATGTTATAAACCGCAAATAAACTTTGTCTTCTGTCTAAACTTTGGCGCCAGAAAGCAAACAAGTTTTCACCCATGTGCAAGACGTACTGAGTGGCATTGGGATGAAACGCGGGTTGTGCTCGACGTATTTGAATCAACTTAGTCACGCTTTGGAAGACTTTCTGATTATGGGTTGGGGTATTTAAGACATGATCTAAATCTTCCATGTCCCATATGTGGCGGTTGATTGAGCGGAATTGTCCTGTATTTTCAACACGTTCTAAATCGTTTTCCGTGCCGAATAAACTGTGAATGTAAAAAGCCGGCACGCCTTCTAATGCCATCATCACACCTGCAGCACAAAGGAAGCGGGCAAATTGCCATTTATCTGGGCCATGTAAGGCTGAGCCTGACAGTGCATTCCATAGGCTGATATTGATTTCATAAGGCTTGGCTTCACCTTGAGGCGTGGTCCGGGAGCTTATTTTTCCACCAAAACGCTTCATGGTATTGATGAGGGTTTCCAGCTCCCATTCCGATAGAAGGCCTTCTGTTGGGCGCAAACCAATACCATCATGAGAGGCGATAAAGTTGAGATAAGTAGTTCCTTGTTGCGCCGGTGTCATGCTCATCAACCATTGTTTTAAATGACTGCTGTTACCTGTCACCAGACTATTGATCAACAACGGTGGTAAAGAGAAGTTATAAATCAAATGGGCTTCGTTGGCATTACCGAAATAGGTGAGGTTTTCCTGATTAGGGATGTTGGTTTCGGTAATGATTACAGACTCAGGCGCGTAATGTTCAATCATTAAGCGAAGCAAACGAATGATTTCATGTGTCTGTGGTAAGTTGATACAAGAAGTACCTGGGATTTTCCAAAGAAACGCCACGGCATCCAGACGAAACCAACGAATGCCTTTTTCTAGATATAAATGAATAATACGCAGAAATTCTAATAGCACTCCTGGGTTTTCGAAATTCAAATCTACTTGGTCATGACTAAACGTACACCAAACATGTTTTTCACCATTTTTTGTCTGTACTTCCCTTAAGAGGGGGGACGTTCTAGGGCGAACTACGGCACTTAAATCGACATTTGGGTCGGCTTCATAGAAAAAACTGGCCCCAGGTTCAATGCCTGCTTTGTAGTTTTCAAACCACATGCTTCGACTTGAACAATGGTTGATGACCAAATCTCCCATTACTTTAAAATCTTGGGAGAGGTTTACCACGTCTGACCAACGGCCGCAGGAAGGATTGACCGTCGTGTAATCCATCACACTAAATCCATCGTCCGAGCTGTAGGGGAAAAACGGTAAGAGGTGAACCGCAGAGATACAATCAGATAATTTATTTTTGACAAACTTATGTAAGGTTTCTAGAGGCGCTTCTTCCTTTTTACGTATGGTGTCGGCGTAGGTAATTAGCATAATGTCAGATTGATCCCACAAGTTTCTATGGGGACGAGGAGACTCAGTTGACGGATCTAGATGAAATGTCGCTAAACATTGAGCTGCTAAATCCTTGTGATCCATGCTCGGATAAATGACCTGCAGGTGGGAGATTAAGCGTTGTTCTAGATGCGTCAAAGGAGCATTTTCCATGTTTACTTACCTGTCTTGTAGTGATTGAAAAGTAACGTAGTAACGTTCAACTTAGCAAAAAAGAGTACCTTATGTAGGCTTTTATTTTTTAGGACCGTATTCTTCCATATCCAATTCAACTGCCTGAGCAAGTTGTTTCATCACACCAGGAAATGCACTAACAACACGATTCCAGCTTGGGATAAATGGTGTTTCCATAGGGTTTTCTAAATATTGATTACCTGCTTTCATGATATTGCTCGCGAACAGCTCAACGGCTTGCTCTTCGGTATGTACGTCTAATTTTAGACCGTTTATCTCGGCATCGTTACGGTAGGTTTCAATAAAGTCGAGAGCTACACGGTAATAAGTGGCTTTAATGGTTCGGAAAGTCTCTTGATTAAAGATGGTGCCGTTTGTCGCTAATTTTCTGAAAATGGCTTTGGTAATGTCGATGGACATTTTAGACAAGCCACCGTCGTCGTTATCGGCAGACAAATCTTGGTGTTTATGATCATAAATGTCCGCGATATCGACCTGACATAAACGGTTCGTAGAGTAGTTACGATACATTTCACTCAACACGCCAATCTCTAATCCCCAGTCACTTGGGATGCGTAAATCCGTCATCACATCGCGGCGGAAAGAAAACTCACCGGCGAGTGGGTAGCGGTAACTGTCCAAATAATCTAGATAATCTAAGTGACCAAATACCTTTTTCAAAGAGCATAAAAGCGGCGTCACTAATAATCGGCTAACACGACCATTCATTTTCCCGTTGGCGGCGCGAGCATAGTAACCTTTACAAAATTCGTAGTTAAAGTTTGGGTTGGCAACTGGGTAAATCAGTCTGGCAAGAAGTTCGCGATCATAGGTGACGATATCGCAGTCGTGCATGGCGATGGACTCTGCTTTGCCGGCCGCTAGGTTATATCCCATACAGAACCACACATTGCGGCCTTTACCAGGATCGGAAGGCGAAAGGTGTTCACCCTTTAAAACACTGTCGATTTCTCTTAAGCGAGGACCGTCGTTCCATAGCACTTTTACATTTTGTGGTAGAACGCTGAAAAACTCTAAGGCGTGACGATATTGCTCTTCGGTTGCTCTGTCTAGGCCAATAACGATTTCAGACAAGTAGGGAACTTGCTGTAAATGTTTAAGAATGTTTGGCATAGCCTCTGTTTCTAACTCGGAATACAGACAAGGTAGAATAAGTGACATCGGTCTCTTTTGAGCAAACTCGCACAGTTCTTTCTCCATTTCTTCTAACGGACGGTGTGCCAAATTGTGAAGTGTGGTGATGTTACCGTTTTGATGAAAGTCGCCCATAGTGTTTCTCCTAAAATTATTATAAGTAGAATTATTTTTTTACTGTAGTTACAAAATACCTTGTTGATTCAATGCTTTATTAATAGCTTGTGCCCAACCTTCTGGGCCGTATGCATCGCTTAACCAAGCATCGGTGCGATTGGGAACTTCTGGTGGTGCATGAACGGGTGAGCGAATCACCACAGGAATGTCGGCTTTGCTCAGCATACCCACGTCGTTTTCTCCATCGCCTAATGCCATGGTGGTAACGTCCTCGTCACTTTGTTGTTCATACACTTCTTTCAGCCATAACATGGCATTTGCCTTATCGCAATGCTCGCCCATCAGATGTGCGAAGCGGCCGCCTTTTTGAATTTGCACACCAAATGGTGCTAGGTCTTCACGTAAAGCATTTAAAGCAAGGTTGGAATCTGTCCAAACCATCGGCTCAGTAAATTCTCGTTGCATGGCTTGTTTCGCGTTAGTTTCACTTAATCCAGTGATTGACATTAATTCTTGCCAAGAAAGATCACTAAAGCGTTTAAAGGTGTATTGAGCTTGTTTGCTGTCGGTAAGCTTGACCAGTTCGTCACGTTTTGGTCCAAATGATTTGCGCCAGTATTCGCCACAATCTTCTAAAAACTCATCTGTTTGAAGGGATAAATGTTTTGGAATGTAGACAGCTGAGCCATTTTCTACAATAAAAGCGTCTTGATGGTTGAGTTCTTCTCTTAGGGATATAAGTTCGGCAAATGTCTTGCTGGTGTTGATCACACAAGGAATAGAAAATGTCTTTAAAGCCTGCATCGCAGCTTTGGCTGGTTGAAAGCTATAAGTATGATGATCGAGTAAAGTACCATCTAAATCGGTAAAAATTAAAAGCGTTGTCATATCGATTCCTTTTTGAGTCCATCAAAATATCACTGACAGACGTTACTATGAAGCTTGCAAATCTGGTGCCAGTGCGTAAAAGTAGCCTTTTCCATATTAGGCACATGCCTAAGACTAACTAGGCTGTTGAACAGATTGATGACAAGTTTGCTACGTTTATGTGTCTTTGTAATTCTGGCTTTGCTGGCGTTCGCGGCGAACTCTGTTTTGTGCCGACTGGCATTAAATAACGGCCTAATCGATCCCGCTCAATTTACAACGTGGCGCTTGTTTAGTGGCGCTGTGACCTTGGTTTTATTAAGCGCGATACACTGCCTTAAACAGCGTCATAGAGGTTTGAAAACCATCTGGTTAGAAGGGAGCTGGCTGTCCGCTTTTGCTCTCTTTATCTATGCCTTAGGCTTCTCTTATGCCTACGTCACCTTGGAAACGGGAATCGGCGCTTTGATCCTGTTTGGGGCGGTGCAATTAACACTAATATTGTTGGCTGTGTGGGCAGGTCAGAAGCTGGTGTGGTTAGAGTGGTTTGGCTTAGCCATCGCCTTTGCTGGCTTTGTTTATTTGGTGTTACCGACCTTGTCGTCACCTTCGTTATTGGGCTTTGTTCTAATGACCTTAGCGGGCGTAGCGTGGGGCCTGTACACATGGCGAGGTAAAATCTCGGCCAAGCCATTGTTTGCAACCACATCCAACTTTGTTCGAACCCTTCCTATATTGCTGGTTGCTTTGGTTGCCATTCAGTTTAATGCGGCACAAGCCGACAGCCCGCAGCTTGACGGCATTATGCTAGCGATTGCTTCTGGTGCAATAATGTCTGGAATAGGGTACGCCATATGGTATGCGGCTTTGCCTTATCTTAGTGCTTCCATGGCGGCCGTGTTACAACTGCTGGTTCCTATCATCGCCACGCTAGGCGGCGTGATTTTTGCCAATGAATCCATCACCTTACACCTCGTTATCGCCACGTTAAGCGTTTTGGGTGGCGTGCTACTCGTGATTATTGCAAGAAAACGAACGCGTAAAAACGCCTAGTTTTGGTGCGTTTTTATCTTAATGCGCCATAATCGACAGGCTTGTTGGCTGAAATTTGGTCGTTATATTCAGACTGAAAATGTATTTATTCTCTCCTTATGTCTTTCAAGCGAGGTTTAGGGAGGGGGATATTTTAGATCTTCAAGTCTGTTTGCCATTTCTCAGCATTTCCTAGTTTGCAAGCTTAGTTCCGCTCTGCTGAGCGGGTAACTTTTGTCCGCCGTTTAATTCAGAAAAATACAAAAGTAACCAAAAGGTCTCTCTATCGGGCTATCGCCCAAACGTCTCACTCACGCTGTTAAGTTAACTATAGCAAGACGACTTTTATCGTAAGGCATAGATTGTTTTTGCTGTTGCTAGCAAGGGTGTTTTCAACTGACTCTGAAACGCCATAAGATCGCGCAATCAGGATTGCGTCGAACTGACTTCTTCGCAGCTAATCGTAGGGCATCATGAGCGCAGCGTAATGTCGTTGTTCGTAAACGCATAACATATTTAATACTGCTGCCAAGTCTCTAATCTCCACAATCCCACAAAAGTCTTATGGTTTTACCTGGGCTTTCATTGTATTGTCAGGTTATTGTAATGGGTTAATTAGTATGGATTGCTTGGCTGATATTGGTACGAAACCAAAAATGTCAGACTCAAGCGGTCTAAATTTAAAAGAGTGACACACCAAGTTTTGCTTAGTAAAAAAGAGTGATGACAAGATAGGTAAGACCGTGACTTGGAAATTCTGGGACTAACATCGTTTCTTTGAAAACGCCAAAATGATTAGAACCAAGTCAGCGCTGTTTGTTTGTAGTAATAGTATCAGGGATAAAAGCCAAAAGTGCTTTAACAAAAATCCGAATAGATGGCTTCAAAACGAGTCTTGTTAGATCTTGATTTTGCTTGCAAAAATCGAGGTGTCCATAGATGTTAGAGCTTTGGGGGGGGACAGTGCTTTTATCCAACACTCATAAATTTATTTTTATTCATATATGGAAGGTTGGTGGGACAAGCATTAGGCATTCCCTTTCCAATTTCGCCGAAGGTAACAGTAGCTTAGTCAAAAAGCATGCTTCCGCTCAGGAAATAGCCAATCATGTCGGTAATGATATTTTTAGAAAGTATTTTACTTTTTCATTCGTGAGAAATCCTTGGGATATTCAGGTTTCAAACTTTTTCTATATCCGTCAAAGGCCGGATCATTATGCATACAGCTGGATGGCTAAATTTGGATGCTTTGATGAATATATCGAGTGGCGAGTGTCAGAGGAAAGAATTTTACAATTAAGTATGCTTTGTGATTCTTCTGGCAATGTAGCCATTGACTTCGTTGGTAGATTTGAAAATTTTGAACACGATTTCGGTACAGTTTGTAACAATATTGGGGTTGATGCAAAACTATCATTTAGAAATAAATCACTTCACCCACAGTATAGAGAATGCTACACGCCTTTTAGCAGAAGGCTAGTCGAAGATGCCTATGAAAAGGATATAGAATATTTTGGCTATGAGTTTTAAAAAATTTGAATTGGGGGATAGTACTTGTGCAAAATCTAGTTAAAAGAACTCTCTATCTTTTTTTGTCTATTACTGGCCTAACAGCTTTGATGGCCATTATAGGTATCGCGTATGTTTGGTTTTTTTCAGACAAGAATGAGTTACCCCACCTAGAACTACTGATCGGTTCGGTTATCCTTGAAATAATTGCAGTGATAGTGATTCTTGCAAAGAAAGGACTAAAGTATCTTCCTGACTCTCAGACAGACAAAGAACCTCTTGATACGCTTAGGTTTATGGAAAGTTTTATATCAACAGGAACAAGCGCTACGATAGTTAGCAATAGGGTATCTTGGTTGGCTGGCGATGAGAAATTAATAGCTACGCTTCAAGGGAAAATTAATAACGGTACTAGAATTGAAATAATCACTCCCAAAGAAGTAAATGCAACACTCAAAGAAAGCCTAAGAGGAGCTTCATTTATTATTACAAATGAAAATATCTCTCCAGAAGCTAGGTTTACCCTAATAAATGGTGAACGTAGTGGTGCTGAAAAGTTAGCTATTGCTAGAGGAGTCCATCCTGATCATGAAATTACAATATTTGACAACAATTCTGGCCCTCAAATAATTGCGATGGCGAAGGATATAATTAGAAAATCCAAGGAGTTGGCCGATGCCGCATAGGTGGTGCAATTCGGCGCAAATACGTCGAGAGCAAATTGAATCAGGAGCAGACTTAACATTCAACCAGGTTTTTAAGCCGCTTTTAGTTGCTCGTATTAAGAGCCTTTCACCTAGCAATGTTCTGGAAGTAGGCGCTGGAACTGGTCATATTTCCAAAGAGTTATCTGAATTAGGGTTTTCTGTTACAGCAATAGAGCCTTCTGCTGGAATGTATGGGGTCGCAAAAGACGTCTTGTCGTTAACCGATGTTAGATTGGTGAACTGTACTTCACTCGAATTAGAGAAAAACGAGCTTTATGAGGTTGCTTTCTCCCATCTTGTTGCACACGTTGTAGATGACCTTAATGAGTTTTTTGAATCAGTCGGGCGGCACCTGAAAGCCACCGGTCATTTTATTTTTTCAATCCCTCACCCCTGTTTTTATAATGGCTATAAGGGTTTTTTCGGAGATGAATATAATTATATGACCCCAATGACCAAGAACGTGTCATTTACCATCACTAAAGATTCAAAAAATACGATTAGTGGAGTGCCATACCATCACAGACCGTTATCAGAGTATATCAATAAACTGGTTGAATCTGGTTTCGCTATTGATGGTTTTGACGAAACCTATCCAGAAGAAGATATACAACTAAAATATGGAGCCAAATGGGAGTCGCCACGCTATTGTGTTTTTACCTGTAGAAAACTCTAACAAGCGCATGTTGTCGGACTGGTTTTCCGCTGCGCTCCAAACCAGCCGCAAATGCGGGCGTTGGTATGACTCCCCACGTCAAGTAGCACACAGCGATTCCTTCTAAATGAATAGACCTTTTGCACTGCTCAAAAGAGATGAGTGAACACATTGGAAGAAGCCAGTAAATTCGTCGGTTATCATGCTGGTATCCGTAGATTAATAGGGCTTTTCCCTATCAGAGCTGACCTTACTTGATACGTCGTGACACCGTTTCTTCAGTCTATGCTCGTGGTTCAATCAGATAGCTATCTGATGGCCATCCTAACGCCGTCGGAGGTTATGCCACTCCCGTTGCTTGTTCCGACGTATCCAC
>NZ_CP025572.1:1908485-1926961 GCF_018336975.1 Marinomonas sp. CT5
CTTCATAAACAAAATGGAGTGTGGCAGAGGGATACTTAGCTTGAAATTGGCGGGCAAACTTTTTGATAGCCACCTTAGAGCTTGATATACGCCCGAAATGAATAGGTGTCGCTCCGCGCTGATCCTCGATATAGGCAATTTCAATAAACTCTTTATGAGTGTCCAACCCAATAAAAACTATGCTATGTTCAATCATGCTAGCCTCCATGATTTAGTTGTTGACACACTAATTATGGCTCTGGTTTTACACTAACCCACGGAATTGGAGGCTAGCATCGTGGGGAGTCATTATGTCTATGCACCTAAAAAGGAGGTAAGCTTATGTTAGAACTTCGACCAAACTGTGAGTGCTGTGATAAGGACTTGCCTCCTGAATCGTCAGAGGCCGTAATCTGTACTTTTGAATGCACATTTTGCGCTGAGTGTGCTGAGGGTGTGCTTAATTATATCTGTCCCAATTGCTCAGGGAACTTAGTGTCACGGCCAATACGCCCTGTAGCTGCACTTAAAAACAACCCGGCCTCTACCACCCGCGTACTAAAAGAAGGTGGGTGCGTAGCCAATGCATGACAAGCGCATTAAAAATCGCCCTACGGGCTGGACGTCGCTGATACTTCGCCTGTTATACGGGTGTTAAGTAAATATCAATTCTTTTCCCACGGAGGCGAAATGTACAAAGGCCGTTGTTTGTGTGGCTCTATCCAGTTTGAGCTGCATGGTGGAATTACAGATCCTATTTATTGTCACTGCTCACTGTGTCGAAAAGCGAGTGGCAGTGCGTTTGCAACCAATGGTTATGTGAACACGTCAGACCTCAAGCTTAACGACGCAAAAAGCACTCTTACGTATTACGAAAGTAGTGAGGGGAAGCGGAAATACTTTTGTTCGACATGCGGTGTGCCAATCTATAGCTCAAACTCAGCAAAGCCAGATAAGTTAAGAATCCGTTTAGGGGTAATCGACAGTGATATCGTTGAACGTCCAATCTCTCATAACTTCATCTCCTCAAAAGGCAACTGGGAAGAGTTAGACATAGATTTACCCAGGTACGAAAGGCACGAGCCATCAAGAAAATAGTCGGTGTTAACAAAGTGTTTAAGAGGCAATGTTTAGGTTTGATGGCTGGCGTTGCTCAAATATTGTTTTGGTAGAGTAAATGGAAAAATATCTAGAATCATCAAAATACATTGATTGGAAAACGCCTGAGATAGTGTCGTTAGCAAAACGCATTGCTAGCAATAAAGAGATAGACGCAGAGATAGCCAAAGCTTGTTTTGTCTGGGTTCGTGACAACATAAAACATAGTTCAGATTACAAGTTAAACCCGGTTACGTGTGCCGCTTCTGATGTTTTGAAACAGGGCACAGGTTATTGCTATGCAAAAAGTCATCTTTTGGCCGCATTGCTGAGAGCAAATGGTATTCCGGCGGGGTTGTGTTATCAGCGCCTAAGTATTTATGAAAATGGTGCGCCGTATTGTCTACATGGTTTAAATGCGGTGTATTTGAATGACTTTGGCTGGTACAGAATAGATGCAAGAGGAAACAAAGAGGGCGTTAATGCTCAATTTACTCCTCCTACTGAAAAGCTGGCTTTCCCTATCGTTGATTCCAATGAATCGGATTTTTCAGAAATTTGGCATTCACCACTACCAGTTGTAGTGGATGTTCTCGGAAAGTATAAAACTTATGATGAGGTTTTGAGCAATTTGCCAGATATCGATATTGTAAAAAATAGCATTAACAACCAATAAGTTGGTGTATGTGTTTGTTCACACGCCACTCAACTTACACCGACCTTATTATTCGTCTTGGAAAGAAAGTCATCCTGTTGATGTTTACATATTCTATTTTCGTTCTAAGTTGGGTTGTTGATGTTGTTTGTGCCAAGGAGGTATCGTGAAAGTCGTGTCTTTAAGCAAGGATTCAACGCATAATTTTTCAAAAGAAGTGACGGATTCATTGTTGTTCTTGAAAGGTCTTGGTATTGAAGGCGATGCGCATTGTGGTGTTACCGTTAAGCATCGTTCGCGTGTAAAAGCGGACCCTACACAGCCTAATTTGCGCCAAGTTCATTTAGTCCACTCTGAATTAATTCAAGAGCTGCAAGCTTCAGGGTTTAATGTAGAAGCGGGCACTATTGGTGAAAATGTTTTGACCAGTGGAATTGATCTACTTTCGCTGCCGCAAGATACGCGCTTAACCTTAGGTTCTAGGGTTGTTCTTAGAGTCACTGGTCTTAGAAATCCCTGTGCTCAATTAGACAATTATCAGTCGGGACTAACCAAAGCGGTGCTTGATACAGATGCGGACGGTAAGTTAGTGCGTAAAGCTGGAATTATGGCGGTGGTTGAGGAGGGGGGACTGGTTCAGATTGGTGATGATATTTCAGTCCAACTGCCTCAAGAACCTTATAAGGCTCTAGAACGAGTCTAGTCGTCACATTGACTGGTTGGTATCCTGATTGACCATTTAAACGTTTAGCGCGGAACCCCGTTGTGGTTTAGCGTATTTATTTGCCCTTGTACGAAGGAGTAGTGTATGAGCCAAGCGCATTTTCAAGGACGGTATGAAGTAGAGCTGAAATATCGACTTCAATCTAAAACCGAATTCATGCAGACACTAAGTCTCATCCCCCACGAAATAATGCTTCAAGATAATATAGAATCAGACTGGCACTTTGATACCTCAGATGGCGAGCTAGCAGCACAAAGCAAAAGTGTGTCTATTCGCATCATGGAGCCATCAGACATTAAGTTATGGATTGTTAAAGGCCCAGAGCCTGATCGGTGCGAAGCGACCAATATCACCAATGCAGCCAACGCCATGAGTATGCTGAAAACAATGGGCTACGAGGTTGTGCTGAAAACGAAAAAAGTCCGTAGCATTTATTTTATCGATAAATTTCATATTACAGTCGATACGTTGGAAGGGATTGGTGACTTCGCCGAGTTCGCCATTATGACGGATGACGAGTCAATGTTATCTACCTACAAAGTGGAGCTGGAAAAATTAGCCCAACGCTTTGGCTTAACCTCATCCGCTTTGCAAACCCAATCTTATAAGCAAATGTTTATGGAAAAGCGTGAGCGGGAAAATGCCAGCGCCTGTTTAGAAGTTTAAGTGAAACTTTGAATCTTTAATGTGGGGATCTTGGAAAATTCATACCACTAAACGAAACTAGGTTAGTTTAGGTAATATAATTTACCAAGCCACCCACGTCTGAAAACCAGTTATATCAATGCAACGTTTTGCATTCACCGCTAGTCATTCAATATGAAGCTACTAATCGTATTCTTAAATGATGAGTCATTGCTCAGATAAGGTGCTTGAAGGACGTGTTTAGTTAGCATAGTGTTTTAGCACTCTACTTAATAAGGAGACCACTGTGGACATAGATGAAGACAAAATCGATGACGCAGCCCTCTCTTTTTTTTACCTTACTTTGCATGATGATTTGGGGCATGCTTGGAAGCAAGTTGACTGGAGTATAACCAATCGATTGCATGAGAAGGGTTATATTCATAATCCAGTTGGCAAATCTAAATCGGTGACATTAACCGAGGAAGGGCTGGCGAAATCAGAGGCGTTGTTTAAAGCGCTTTTCACGAAGGCCGATGGAAAGTGAAATAGGTTGTAGACAAAAAATGGACACTTCAGCCGTGTTTTTTTTATTGTATTTTTAACACTCTACATGGATCAATATCGAGTGTAGACTTTGAGGGAAGCAAAGGAGAGGATTATGAATAATTCACTTAAACAAATCGGAGAGCAGGCATTAAACCTGAGTCCAGAGGAAAGGGCTAAGTTAGCTGAGTTTATGCTGGAGTCACTTAATGAGCCTCTTGCAGACATTCAAGCCGCGTGGAGTCAGGAGATTGAACTGCGTGTTGCTGCATATGATCGTGGCGATTTATCATCGTATGCTGCAGAGGATGTGTTTGCGGAAGCGAAGCTCTCTACTAAGTGATGAAAGCCAAGTTCATTGCGCCTGCAAGGCGAGAGTTTCTCAAAGAAGTGATGTATTACAACGAGCAAGAGGTTGGTCTTGGTGCGGCTTTTGCTCAAGAAGTTGAAGATGCTGTAGCTAGGGCTTTAGCTTTTCCTGATTCTGGATCATCCGCCTCAAAAAGTACTAAGCGAGTATTTGTAAATCGATTTCCCTTTTCTATTGTGTATCGCCAAGATAATTAAGGTATTGTTATTTTTGCAGTTGCGCATCACTCCCGACTTCCTGAATATTGGGTATCGCGCCTTTAATTTTTTATCTTAGAATTAGTCGTCACTCTCGGTTAAGCAAAGTGACGACCAATTAGCAATAGCTCTATCACCTTTCCGTTAGGATTATACTTACGCTTCAGGAATGTATTCAGAAAGCGCCGCGTACGCCACGGTAAAAGCACTTTCTTGGAAGGCACGTAAACCCGTGGCTTTGAAGGGAATCGGCATTGGGTTGTGCTGAATGATGTCTTTTATTTTTGCGCCGCTGAATAAATCCACCTGAACGGTATCAATCAATTGTAGTGCCGCTTCAATTTTAAAGCCTACTGCACCACCTGCGAATTTACCTTTGGTAGGGCGTTCACGTATAACGACTCTGGTTACTTTGTAGTCTTCAAAGAGTTTCTTCATCGTAAATTGAAATTTACGTACGTTTTCACTGTCGTTTGGGTTGTTCAATGTGTGTCGAGTCTGGCGACAATCTGGAATTTGAAACAGCCCGTCCTGTTTAGACATAAGACAAAGAATGACTTCGCTGCCTTTAATTTCGATACCACAAGTAATCATAACACGGTCCTGAATAGGGAATTTCGCGCATTATCGCACAATTCATTCCTCTCTCGCACAGTTAACCGATATTTCACAGAGTAAAAAATACTGCTTGTGGAAATAGAAACCAGTCAGATCTAAGGCGAAAGTGAAAGCTTGTGGTTTATTACACTCTTTTCATTCTACTGCCTCTCATTTTTTATAGGGATATTGTACTATTTCAAAATAATATTTTGTTAAAACGTAAATCACGATATTTTCTACTGCAAAAGCGCAAATACTTGCGTTTTACTCTAGTGATATTTTTTCGACTCTGAGCACTTTTTTAATCATTACTAACATAGGGCTGCATAAAATGACTGCTTCATCGCCAATGGGTATTCCACGTCCCCAGGTGAAAACTTTAGACGAAATTCTTCCTCACGAACCTTTGTTAATGATGGGCGCAGGCCCTGTTCCTATTCCAGAGCGTGTTGCTAAGGCCAATTCGGTGGTAATCAACCACCTAGGTGGTGTCATGGCACAAGTGATTGGTCAGGTGAAAACAATGGCGCGTTATGTATTTCAAACAGAGTCTAAATGGGTTCTTGGTGTGGCGGGACCAGCATCGGCGGCAATGGAAATGGCGGTGGCCAATTTATTGCAACCGGGCGAACGTATTTTATGCATTAATAATGGTTTCTTTAGCCATCGTATGGCGGAAATGGCAACGCGTATTGGTGCCGATGTACATGAATTTCATGTTGGTGTGCATGAGGCGGCTGACCCAGAGCGTGTTCGCAAAGCCATTGAAGAAACGCGCCCTAAAGTATTAACTCTAGTTCAGGGAGAAACATCGAATACGGTGTTTAATCACTCTTTAGAAGAAATCACTAAAATCGCCAAGTCTTACGGTTGTTTGGTGGTAGTGGATGCCGTTTGTACCTTGAGTACCATGCCGCTAAAAATGGACGAGTGGCAAGTGGATGTGGTGATTACGGGTGGTCAGAAAGGTTTGTCATCCATTCCTGGTGTGTCGCTTCTGGTGTTTTCAAACGAAGCGTGGGCGGCGGTGAAAAATCGCACTAAGCCGACGGCACAATGGTGTTTCGATGCTCAGCTTGCAGAAAACTTTTGGCATAACGATGGTTATCATTACACGGCGCCTGTCTCTGGCATTATGGCGTTACATGAGGCATTGAAGTTGGTGTGTGATGAAACGCTCGAAAATCGTTTTGCTCGGCATTTGCGCTGCTCTAAGGCTTTGCAGGCAGGGATTGAAGGCATGGGGTTGGAGTTGTTTATTCCATCTGAGTCACGCTTAAATTCTGTCGTCGGGATAAATATTCCTGAAGGCTTAACCGCGGGGCAAATTTGTCGACATATTTCCGAAATGTATCGAGTAGAAATTGCGGGTTCCTTTGGTCAGCCAATCGTGCGTATTGGACAAATGGGTGAGCAGTGTCGTGAGCACAACTTGTTCCGTACTTTGCATGCGTTTGGCAGTACGATGCGCGATTTGGGCGTAAAAGTAGATCAGCCAAACGGCATGGCGGAAATGGAGGCCTATTTGCAGAGTGTACCTCGCACTCTTTATCAGGTGGCTTAATCCAAGATGTTAAAGAAGCAAGGCACTGTTTGGGTGCCTTGCTTCTTTATAAATAAAACTAAATGCCTTCTGCTTCACTGTAAGTAGAAGGCATTTTTTTATTGGGCATTAAGCTGGCGAATAGGGCACCAGCCGTTATTAACAGACAAGCAATGATCTGTCCTGTGGTTAATTGGGCATCGGTAAAAAGCCCAAGCCAAGCGGTTGAGAGTGCAGGGGCGGTGTAAGACAGCACGCCAAGTAATGATAAGTTGCCTTTTTTTACGCCAAAGTCCCAACAGAAAAATGCAATGCCGACAGGTCCGAAACCAAGGCCTAAAACAGCAATCCAAGTGCTGGCGGGGTAGTCCAGCGATGTGGCTGTATTTGGGGCTTCAATCATCCAATGTGATAGCCCGGCCAGTATGGTGGTAACAAGGCAATACCAAAGTACGGCGCTTGATGGCACGCTTTGAAAGCGTCGGTTTGCCACGGAGTAACTTGACCAAATAAAGGCGCAAGCAAATGCCGCGGCGTATCCTGTCCAATCATATATCGTGTTTACTTCTATCGTGCTTGTTGATGCCCGCGATTGCAGCATGATACCAGTGCCAATAAAGGCGATGACGGCACCGACTAAATGCGTCCAAGAGAGTGTGTTGCCTTTGGTCATTCCTGCCATCAAGACGATTAACAATGGCCACAGATAGGCAATCAGTCCAGCTTCTACGGGTGGCGCATGTTGAAACGCGTAAAAGTAGCAGAAGTGGTAAAAATAAAATCCAAGCCCGCCCATGACAATGGCGCTAGTAGGTGTTTTGGACCAAGAAGATCTTAACTCGCCTTTGCATAAATAGACGATAAAGAACAATAAACTTGCCACACCGAATGTTAGGCAAAGTAGTAGCAAGGGCGGTACAAGGTTAGCTTGGGTGGTGAAAAGAGCAAGGCTACTCCACAAGAGAATAGCGATACTGCCAATAAGGGTAGCTTTGGGGTTGTGAGATGTCATAACGATGTTGATGTCCTAAATCAATTTAATCTTGTGCATAATTTATCTCCTTTAAAGAGGTGTTGTGTTGTCAAAAATGCGTGACTTGCATTGTCAATTAATAGTGTGTTTTTTGCTACGAGAATCGCTTTTATAAAATATCGTGGGTAGAAAAACTGAATCAAAAAATGACTTATGTAGACAAAGGTTTGTCAAAAGGCGGTAAGTGTTTTTACAAATAAGTAAGAAAAATTGACCTTTGACAGGGTGGTGACAGGTTTGAACGTTATGGTTTGAAGACTCAGGTTCATATAAAGATTTTTTAGAGCTTGAAACGCTAACAACAAAAAAAATAACAAGCAGGAGATAACCATGCTTAAAACCATTTCTTTAAAGTCTGTTCTAATTTCTAGCGCTGCGGCGTTAACCATTGCTGGACAGGCTTACGCCTTCGAACCAGCTCGCAGTGCTGAATGTATCGCGCCAGCTAACCCAGGTGGTGGATGGGACTTTACTTGCCGTAGTGTTGGCAAAGTTTTAGTCGATGAAGGATACTTTACTGGTAACGTACAGACGGTCAATATGTCTGGTGCGGGTGGTGGTGTTGCGTTCGCACACACTGTCAGTAAACGTGATAAAGACGATAGCCTCATTGTTGCTGCCAGTACGGCAACCACAACACGCCTAGCTCAAGGCCAATTCCCAGGTATGAGCGCTGACCAAGTACGTTGGGTTGGTACTTTAGGTGCTGACTACGGCATTATCGCTGTCGGTAAAGATTCAAAATACACTTCTCTTAAACAAGTTCTTGAGGCACTTAAAAAAGACCCAAGCGCAGTGAAATTTGCCGGTGGTAGTGCGTCAGGTGGTTGGGATCACTTGAAAGTATTGATGACAGCACAGAAAGCGCATGTTGAGAATTTACCAAAAATTCGTTACCTAGCATTTAGTGGTGGTTCAGAAGCGTTAGTTCAAGTCGTTGGTGGTCACGTAGATGCCTTCACAGGCGATATTTCAGAAGTGAAAGGCTTCATGGATTCTGGTGACTTGCGTGTATTAGCGGTACTTTCAGAAGAACGTCTACCTGCACCATTTGATTCTATTCCAACTGCCATGGAGCAGGGCATTGATTCTGTCGCTCCTAACTGGCGTGGATTTTATGTGCCAGGTAATGCTAGCAAAGACTCTTATGATTGGTGGGTAAAAACCATGAATGAGTTGTACACCACTAAAGAGTGGAAAGACATCATGACAAAAAATGGTTTGATGCCATTCCATAAGTCTGGTGCCGACTTTACTCAATTCGTAAAAAACCAAACTTTAGATATCAAAATCTTATCGCAAGACATCGGTCTAATTAAATAACCTCAGACCGCTTTTGGGAGGGGCATTTGTTTTGACAAGTGACCTCTCCTGTTTTTGACTTTTTCACCTCTTTATTTATTAACATGGAGCAACAACATGCGTATTAACGATCGTGTGTTTGGCATGCTGATGCTGATTCTTGCCGTAGCGTACGGCTGGGAAGCAACGCAATTCCCCATTCCTTTTGGTGGACACGAAAGTGTCGGACCTGAAACGTTTCCTATCATGCTGTCCATCATTTTAGGTATTAGTTCTATCTATATGATTGTTCGTCCTGATCCTGACGAGAAGTGGGCGCCAGTGGCCATGTTAGTTGAACTGAGTGTGGTCGTTCTTTCTATGCTTGCTTTTGCGTGGGCGATCGAGCCAATTGGTTTTATGCCGTCTGCCGCTCTGGTTGTGAGCTTTTTAAGTTGGCGGATGGGAGCAAGTATTACTAAGAGCCTTATCACGGGTGTGACTAGTTCTGTGGTGATCTTTTTCCTTTTCAATAATGTGCTTGAATTAGCACTGCCTCTAGGTCTATTGGAGTTTTAATATGGATACTATGAGCTTATTAATGCAAGGCTTTGCGGTTGCGTTAACGCCGGAAAGCATTATGTTTGCGATTATTGGTGCCATATTAGGGACTTTGATCGGTGCATTACCAGGACTTGGTCCTGCTAATGGTGTGGCGATCTTAATTCCATTGGCATTTAGTTTAGGTTTATCACCTACCTCTTCTCTCATATTGTTGACCTCTGTGTATGCTGGTGCCATGTATGGTGGCCGTATTTCGTCCATCCTATTGAATATTCCGGGTGACGAGCCAGCCATGATGACCTGTTTAGATGGTTATCCTATGGCTTTAAAAGGTAAGGCCGCAGAAGCCTTGGCGATTTCGGCAATCGCTTCTTTTATCGGTAGTTTAATTGCCACCATTGGTTTAGTTATTCTTGCGCCAATCCTAGCGAAATTCGCCTTAAGATTTGGTCCTTCTGAATACTTTGCTTTGTTTGCTTTAGCCTTTGCCACGCTGGGTGGTATTACGGGTAAAAACCAATTTAAAACCTTGATGGCGGCGGCGATCGGTTTAATGATTGCGACCGTTGGTATTGATATTTCAACCGGTGTTCAGCGCTATACCTTTAATACCCTAGAGTTGTTTGAAGGTGTTGATTTTATTATCGCGATTGTTGGTTTATTTGCGATCAGTGAGTTGTTGTTCTTCTTAGAGCGTCACGCTGGTGATGGCTTAAAACAAGTTGCCATCAATAAGCTTAAATTATCGGCGAAAGACATTATTAAAGTACTTCCTGCTTCTTTCCGCGGCGCGGTACTTGGTTTTGTTGCTGGAGTTTTACCGGGAGCGGGTGCCTCTTTAGGCAGTTTCATCAGTTACACGTTAGAAAAACGCGTATCCGATAAAGGTGAATTCGGTAAAGGTGATCCACGTGGTGTGGCGGCTCCAGAAGCAGGTAACAATGGTGCGGCGTCTGGTGCGCTTGTTCCTATGCTGACGCTTGGTGTACCGGGGAGTGGTACAACCGCTGTGTTGCTGGCAATGCTCATTTCTTTAAATATCTCTCCTGGTCCAATGTTGTTCCAACAAAATGCGGAACTCGTTTGGGGCGTTATCGCGGCGATGTTTGTTGGTAACCTTGTGTTGTTGCTTCTAAACATTCCAATGGTAGGGATCTTTGTTAAGTTGTTGAGTATTCCACCCAAATACTTAATGCCGATTGTTACTTTGATTGCATCTGTTGGTATTTATTCTGTGAGCCATAGTGCCCTAGATTTGTACTTTATGGTTGGCTTCGGTGTCTTGGGTTATATCTTCCGTAAAGTGGATATTCCATTGGTGCCTATTATTTTGGGTATGTTGCTTGGACCTGAAATGGAAAAGAGCCTTCGTCACGCATTGGTGCTTTCTGATGGCGATTGGTCGGTACTTTTCAATAGTGGTTTGAGTATTGGTTTGTGGACTGTTGCTATCCTTGGTTTGGTTTTACCTATTATTGTCGGCCCGATTATTCGTGCGAAAATGGCAAAATCAAAACAAGCTGTTAAATAAGCTAAAGCCCTGCAATACTATTCATAATGCAAGCACAAAATTCGAGTAACTTAGGTTGCTCGAATTTTGTCGTTTTTATAATAAAAAAACATAATGGCTAAAAGTTATGCGAATTCTGGTAGTGGAAGATACTCTGGTCTTGGGGCAAGCGATTTGCGAGCGACTAACCAGTTTAGGGCATGGTGTTGATTTAATCGGAGATGGCAAAAGAGCGGATGAACTCTTGAAGTATCAACCTGTCGATCTGATTTTACTGGATCTTAATTTACCCGGTTTATCTGGGCTTCAACTTCTGCAAAAGCTACGTCAGCGTGATGATGACACACCAGTATTAATTCTAACGGCTCGAGATCAAATAGAAGACCGCATACGATTATTGGATGCCGGTGCCGATGATTATCTAACTAAACCTTTTGATTTTGGTGAATTAGAAGCTCGTTGCCGAGCCTTATTACGACGCAAACAAGGCTATGCCGCTAATGTGACTGAGCACGGGAATATCGTTGTTAATCGGGACAGTCGTCAGGTATTTATTGACGGTGAGTTGACCGCGATCACTAACCGTGAGTTTCGCTTACTGGAAATCTTCCTCGGTCATCTTGGTCGAGTGTTGAGTAAAGATGAAATAACGGATCATCTTTTTAATTTTAACGAGACGCCTGGTCCCAATGCCATCGAGCTTTATGTCGGGCGTTTAAGGAAAAAAATGGTCAAAGGAGATTTAGCCATTAATACCCTCAGAGGAATTGGTTATGTGGCAGAAATCGCCAAACCATCGAAATCTCAGTGAAGAAGAGGAAAAGAGCGCTTTAGCGAAAGCGCCATCTTTGCGCTTTCGCTTTATTCTCGCAGGGGTATTGGTGATAGGCGTGATTGCCGCGCTGGCAATTAATCTGATTTTTGACTATAGCCAGAAACTCGCCGATTTATCTTATGATCGCTTGCTGCGGAGTGCTTTGCTGCAAATGGACGAAAATGTCGGTTTGATGCGCAATGAAGTCAGTATTGATATTCCTTGGTCGGCGTTTGCTACTTTGGCCCAGGCAGAAGAAGACCGCGTTTTTTATAAAGTAGAAAGCTTAGAGAAAGGCTTTATTACAGGCTATCATGATTTAAATAGTATCCCTCCTCAGCCGCCTGTTTTAGATAAAATCCAGTTTTATGATCAAGAATACTCTGGCGAAATTGTCCGATTTGCTTGGATTGAGCGGAGTATTACCGATGCGGAAACAGCGCAAACGGTTCGTATTGTTCTTGGTCAAACACGATTGTCCCGAGAGGAAATGGCAGCGGCAGTGACTCAAAAAGCTGTTGAAGTGGTGGCCTTTATTGCTTTGGTTGCGATTACCTTGATAATTATTGGGAGCCATTTAGTGCTTAGGCCACTGCATCGTATTGAACGAGCGCTCGAAGAGCGAGCCATTGGCGATCTGACTCCCATTGATATTAATACTCCGAAAGAAACGCATCATCTTAAAGTTGCCATCAATCATTTTATGGAACGCTTGCAAACTAACCTTGAACAATTGGAGAACTACACGGCAGAAGCGGCACATCAGCTTCGTACGCCGCTCGCCAGTTTAAGGGCATTGGCTGAAAATGCTCGTGATAATACGTCGCCTCAAACACAGCATCAGGTACTGGAAAATATTGTTCGACAGTGTGACGCATTAAGCCAAACAGTTACGTTATTACTTAATCAAGCCGTCGTTTCTCATCGACTACAAACCCATCGATTAGAAACGATCAATTTGCTGGAGCCTATCGCTGCCTCTTGTCGAGAGCAGGCTGTTACTGCCCTTCATCAAGGTGTGTATTTGTCATTAGATTGCGAATTAAATGAAAGCTTGATTTTAGGAGATAGTTTTGCGATCCAACAAATGATGCAAAATCTTATCGAGAATGCTGTACGTTACAGTGGTGTTGATGTGACTCATGCTACAGAAGTGATTGTGCAAGTTAGTGAGTTTGATCACTTTTATCGAATTAAAGTGATTGATTATGGTGATGGCATTCCTGATACCGAAAAAGAGCGTGTGTTTGAGCGTTTTTATCGTGGTCGATATGATATTGCTGGTAGTGGTGTAGGGCTAGCTATGGTTAAAGATATTGTGGATCACCATTCTGCACGAATTCAAATATTGGACACAGAGCCTAAAGGCACTACTTTTCAAGTGGATTTTGCCAAGCTTAAATGGGTTGGAGATATCGCATGAGACAGATTGTATTCTGGTTGGCTATCTTTGTTTGCGGTAGCCCAATTAGTTTGTTGGCTGCCGATCCAGTTTGGTTTGGTAAGGATGATGCACCAAGAGTTTTGAATATCAATTCGGCTATGGATTTAGCGTCGTTTGAGCCTATTTTGACTGAGTTTGTTACTTTGCATCCTGATATTCGTGTGGCTTATCGCGATGTGAATACACTAGAGCTTTACCATCTGACTATCAAAGAGCAAAAGAAACCGATAGCGAGTTTGGTGATCAGTAGTGCTATGGATTTGCAGTTAAAGTTGGTCAATGATGGTTATGCACAAAGCTATCAGTCTGGTGTGACGGATCAATTATCTGAGCGTTTTAAATGGCGTAATCAGCTGTTTGCATTTTCGCTTGAACCTATTGTTATGTTAGCCAATAAAAAGGCTTTTCCCGGCAATTTACCCGAAGATCGTCAATCCCTGTTGCAGACGATTCGACAAAATGAAAAAGCCATGACTAAGCGTATTGGCACTTATGATATTCGTCAAAGTGGTGTGGGGTACTTATTGGCGAGTCAAGATGCACGCCAAGCGGATGTAACATGGGGACGATTACTGGAAGCCCTTGGAAGTCATGATGTGCAAACGTATTGTTGTACTCACGATATTATCGATGACGTTGCATCGGGGAAATTAGTTTTAGGGTATAACTTATTAGGGTCTTATGCTTCCCAAAGGGCGCGAGATGACGACCGTTTAAAAATGATTTTGCCGAAGGATTATACGTTAATGTTGATGCGCGTAGCTTTGATTCCTAAAGGCGCGCCAAACATACAAGATGCCGGCGTTTTTTTGGATTTTTTATTGTCTGATAAAGCGCAAAAAATGATGCAGACCCAAGGCTTATTGTTTCCTATACAGCCAGATACCAACCCAAATGATCCCTATGTGGTCAATGCGCCTGGACCAACAGGTGAGATAGAGTTAGATCAGCAGCTCTTAGTGGGTCGAGATTACGCTAAGCAAAAACGGTTTATTCGTAATTGGGAAATGGCATTAGAAATTAGCGAAGAAGATTGATCGTGTTTTCATGAAAGACGGCCGCTTAATCGATAAACGGCAGAATAACTAAAATTAATGCCATGAGTTATTGCGAAACTGTCCTGGTGTAATGTCAAAATGTTGTGTAAATAACTTTACTAGGGCACTTGCATTACTAATTCCCACTTTGTGAGCAATAAAGTCTAGATTTTTATTGCTCGACCTCAACCACATTTTAGCCTCAGTTAAACGGCGCTGTTGCAAATATTGTTTTGGTGTCATACCAAGATGGCGTTTGAACAAAACCGTCAACTGACTTGGGCTTAAATGCACATCATGAGCCAATTCCGCAACACTCCAAGGTAATTGAAAATCATTGTCTAAACGTTGTTTGGCTTTATTAAGGCGTGTGTTCGCTTGATAAATTTGGGCTTGGGGAATGGGAAGTAAGTGTTCCAGTAAATTAAGTGCTTGTTGTGTTTTTAGTGGATCTTGAGTATCGCCAATTAAACTTGTTAAAAAAGGTAAATATGCCTTGGCTTGATCGTTAAGTTCGACAAAGTTCTGTTGGCTTTCAATTTGGCTATCCCAAACAGGAAGAGCATTTAGTATTAGACAGTGATTATTCTCTCTTGCTAAATGGGTGTGCGCTTGATTGGAAGAAATCATACAAGCTTGGCCAAATTGCACTGCTTGCTGATGATTTTCAACATCTAAGATAAGACAACCAGAGAGTGGTAAAACAATTTGTGTGTGATGATGAATATGCGCATCTGCCGTCTCTTTGTAGGATATGGTTTCTATTAAATCGCGCATGGTTTTGATTCCTTGTTAGCAGTATTTGCACTACTCTGTATTAGCTTTACAGAAAGTATAATGATCTCTTCTTATTTTACTGTAACCATAGTATGACCAACATAATTAAATCAAAAGCTCTTTCATAAGAAGGGTCTTTTAATGAAGGGGAATAATACATGATACGTTATCTACTGGCTCTAATCTGCGTATGCGGATTGCAAAATGCCTGGGCCGATATGACTTTAACCGTGCTGGATCAAAACGGTTTGCCCGTAACGGATGCGGTCATAACCCTTGCTGGCTCCAAAGTTGAAACGCCTAATACTGTTGCGGTAATGGATCAGATTGATGAATCTTTTGTGCCTCGTGTGTTGGTTGTGCAAAAGGGGCAATATGTAAGTTTTCCTAATAGTGATGATATTCGTCATCATGTTTATAGTTTTTCAAAACCAAAAACATTTGAAATAAAACTCTACAAAGGTTCTGAGATACCGCCTATTTTGTTCGACAAACCTGGATTGGTCGTTCTTGGTTGTAACATACACGATGACATGATTGGTTATATTATTGTGGCTGATAATGTTTTTAGTGTCATGACGGATCAAGATGGAAAAGTGACCTTGCCAGCCAAACAAGGAGATACGGTTTCTATTTGGAGTGAAAGACTGATAGAGGGTATCAATACAGTAGAACAAGCCAACATTAACAGTGATGTTGAACAAACTGTTAGATTAGATTTAATACCGCCGATTGAAACCATGGATCACAATATGCATAAAGGTTTTGGCAAAAAGAAATGGTCAAAATAAATTTCAGTAAATGAAGACTCGTTACAGTGACAATTGAGTGGAAAGTGAATGAATAGAGTAGTAACAATAGTATTAGGGGCCAGTATAAGTGCTTTATTGGCTACGCCAAGTATAGCGGGCGATGGTAAAATTTTGGCGACGGCTGGGCTTTCTCAAGTGGAAGGCAGTGGTGGCGGTGGACTGGTTCCATGGGCGACCTTGGCTGGTTACGATAGTCGCGATGAAACCGCAGCATCGTTTTTTATGACGGATGTGAATGTCAGTGATTATCGATTGAGCTCCATTGGTGCGGCAACCAGCTTTTATGACAGGGTCGAATTGAGCTACGCCCAGCAAACGTTTGTTTTACCTGCTTCTTTGATAACTGGATTAAGTCTTGCTTCGGAGCAAATTAAACAAGATGTGGTTGGCCTAAAAGTACGCTTATACGGTGATGTGATTTACTCAGCGTATCCTCAAGTGAGTGTTGGTTTGCAACATAAGCAGTTAGACAGTGATTTTGTTGCATCTTACCTTGGCGCTAAAGACGACAGTGGAACGGATTTTTATGTGGCGGCAACCAAAGTGCATTTAGGAGCCGTTGGCGGTTACAACCTAGTGTGGAACCTTACTGCTCGCGCGACTAAAGCCAATGAAATGGGGTTGCTAGGGTATGGTGGCCCAGACAACAACAATTACCAAGTGATGATGGAAGGCAGTGTCGGTTTGCTCCTGTCACCTAACTGGGTAGTAGGGATGGAATATCGTCAGAAACCAAGCAACTTGTCTAGTGTAGAAGAAGATGACTGGAAAGATGTTTTTGTCAGTTATATGCCGAACAAAAATGTTAATTTCACCGCGGCTTATGTCGATTTAGGTACAGTTGCCACCAAGAAAGATCAAACAGGCATTTATTTATCCATGACGGGGTACTTATGGTAAACCTAGCAAAAGCAGCATTTTTATCTTTTAGCGTGTTTTTAGTTGCGTGTGCAGCACCAAGCAAAGCGCCACAAAGTTTATATGACGAGATTGGTGGTAAACCAACAATCGAAGCCATTACCGATAATTTTATTGACGAAATTAGTTTTAACAAAGATATCTATCGTTATTTTGAAAAAACCAATATCACTCGGTTTCGCGAAAAATTCATTGAGCATCTATGTGTAGACACGGGTGGCCCTTGTACTTATACCGGCGATACTATGTTGAAAGTACATCAAGGACAAAACATCAATGAGACAGACTTTAATACCACAGTCGACTTATTGGTTAACGCAATGAAAAAAGCAGGCCTTACTTATCCGCAACAAAATAAAGTTCTAAAAGTGCTCGCGCCAATGCGTGGGGAGATGCTTTACAAGTAATTAGTTTTGCTCGCGACTGCCTGAAAAGGCCTCAAGAAAGTGAATTTTAAAATTATCGATTCGAAAGCGACCTACGGGTTAATGCTGTTCACTTAAGGGTTGAATTTAATTGAATAGCCTAATTAAATCCAATTAAGCTTTCTTAATCGGATTTAATTAGATGGTCCGCCTCACCTCTTAGCTATGCTTAGAGGGTGGCTAAACAAAGAGGCGAATCATCATGTTTACTATTAAAGTTATTGGAATCGATTTAGGCAAATCTTCTTTTCATCTTGTTGCTCATGATCATGCTGGACGAGAACAATATCGAAAACGACTTACACGATTTAAGTTGGTAGAACATCTTGCGAATATACCCCCAACCATTATTGCAATGGAGTCTTGCGGAGGCTCTCATTGGCTGGCACGTCAGTGTCAAAAATTTGGTCATGAGGTCAAACTCATCCCTCCTCAGTACGTAAAACCTTACGTAAAGACCAATAAAAATGACTACATTGATGCGGACGCCATTGCAGAAGCTGCGATGCGGCCTAACATGCGTTTTGTGAGTATCAAAACAGAATCGGCCTAAGTGATCTCGGTGATTCAAAAAATACGTTCGGGCTATATCAAAGAGCGAACAGCCTGCATGTCTCGAATAGGTACTATTTTATTAGAGTTTGGACTCAGTTTTCCGGCAGGTCATGGCAAAATAAAGTCTGTGTTCCAGTGGCTGGCAGAGAAAAACGCTCCATTGCCTAATGCTGTTCACTTAAGGGTTGCATTTAATTGAACAGCCTCAGAAAATCCGATTAAGCATGTCTTAATCGGATTTTTTTGTGTCTATTCAACAGCTCTTACTCAGTATTGATGAACTTCATTCCTTCTCGAATCATTCAACTTTCACTCAAAACATACCTGTTAAATGGATTGAATCGGCATTAACGCTTTCTTCAAAAGCAACTATTAGGCGCCGCCGATTACCTGAAGACCAAGTTCTTTGGCTGGTCCTAGGTATGGCTCTTTTTCGAGATGAGTCGATTGAGGAAGTGGCTAGACGATTAAATATATGTTCTGAAGGGCTCTCTTCTGAGCATTGGGCTAATGAACGATTTGCTCAGGATGATTGGCAAGGGTTACAAGTTTTCGCTATGGATGGGGTTATTTTTCGTACGCCTGACACGCCCGACCTACAAGCGCATTTTGGTAGTGCCAGCAACGCAACCGTAAAACAAAGTGCTTATCCGCTACTACGTTGTGTCGCTCTGATGAATACACATTCCCATGTCATTTTAGATGCTCAAGTGGGCAACTATCAAACAGCTGAAACACCTTTGGCAGAAGCCATGCTCGATAAAATTCCTGATCGCAGCACCACATTGCTAGACCGGAACTTCTGGAGTGCCAATCTAATGCATACTTTAATGGATGAAGGCAATGAGCGGCATTGGTTGATACCTAAACGCAGTAATACTGTGTATGAGGTCGTCGAAGAATACGGTGACGGAGATGCTTTATGGCGTATGACCGTCTCACCTCAGGCGCGTAAAAAGAATCCCAAGTT
>NZ_CP025572.1:1927061-2034494 GCF_018336975.1 Marinomonas sp. CT5
ACCGAAGGTAACGAAGGTGATGCGGCCGTGACGGCGACAGGCACGATCAGCATCAGCGATGTGGATGCGGATGACAGCCCAGCGTTCGCCGACACCACAAGCCCAGTGCAAGGTACTTACGGTAGCCTGACTCTGGTAGACGGTGCGTGGACGTACACCTTGGATCAAAGCAAGGTTCAAGACTTGGATGGTGCGAAAGATGGCCAGCCAGCGGACCAAGTGACAGACACGATCACACTGACAGCCGATGATGGCACGACCCAAGACATCGTGATCACCATCACAGGTACAGACGATGCAGCGGTTATTAGTGGTGATACGACTGCTAACTTGCTTGAGGATGATGAAACGAGTTTATCGGATGGTGTTATTTCTGCGGGTGGTAAATTAACCATTAGTGATGTTGATTCAGAAGATAATCCTACATTTGATCCTAGTCGAGTTGAGTCTTCAGATGGCACGGTTGGTAGTCTAACTATTTCAGCCGATGGTACCTGGTCTTACAAAGTTGATAACGACAAATTACAGACTTTGGCTCAAGGAGATGAGCTTGTCGAAAGATTTACTGTGTATGCAACCGATGGAAGCAGTGAGGAAATTGTCGTTAAAGTTGGTGGTGTTGATGATGTTTCAGTCATTTCTGACGACACTGTAAATACGTTGACTATTGGTGAAGATGAAACTCTTACTCTTCCTTTGCCGCTTGAAATTAGCGACATTGATAATGGCGAAAATCCTTCTTTCCCAGCTGGATCCATCAACGGTTCATTCGGTGTTTTTGTTATTGCGGACACATCGACAACTGGGAGTAGTACGTGGGAGTACCAGTTAGATACCTCTAAAGTACAGTATTTAAATAACGGTGAGTCTGTTCAGGAGAAAATTACTGTTACTGCTAGTGATGGTACAAACTATGAGCTTGTTGTGAATATTAATGGTTCCAATGATATTCCTACAGTGGAAGGATCCATTAGTAAGGCTGCTGAGGAAGGTGGTGACCTATTAACTGGCTCCATTGATGCGAGTGATGTGGATAGTGATACATTATCTTTTAGTGTTACGGGTTCTACGCCAGCTGGTTTTGCCCTAAATACACAGGATGGGACTTGGTCATTTGATCCTAAAAATCCTGCCTATAACTCTTTAGGGGAAGGTGATAAGCAAGATATTAAAGTAGATGTTCTTGTTAGTGATGAAGATGGTGGTTCATCAAAACAAACCATTACCATTACTCTTAGTGGAACTAATGATGGGCCTACAGCGACAGCCGATTTTGTAAGTGTTTCTGCAACTAGTTCTATTACTATTGATGCGATAGCGAATGACAGTGATGTTGAGGGTGATTCTCTAACTATTTCAGAGGCTTCTGTACCGAGTTCTTCGCAAGGTTCTGTGGCTATTGTTGATAATCAGTTGGTATTCACGCCAGCGGAAGGCTTTAGTGGAACCGCTACTATTAATTACTCAATCAGTGATGGTAAAGGTGGTACAGATACTTCAACCGTTACTGTTAATGTGAATTCTGTAACTATAGATCCAATTACTAGTGATGATGTTATTAATGCTAGTGAAGCTGCTGGTACTGTTACCGTTTCAGGTAAAGCCACAGGTGGTGACATTAGCGAAGATGATGTTGTCACTATGATGATCAATGGCAAAGAATACACGACAAGTGTCGATTCTGATGGCTCCTGGTCTGTGGATGTTGCGGGTTCAGATTTGGCAGCGGACACAGGGTTCGATGTCTCTGTTGAGTCTACGGATACTGCTGGTAATAGTGTCACTACTACCAGTTCTTCTACTCATAGTGTGGATACTTTAGCTGGTGATACGGGTAGTGCCCCTATTGTGACTATTACTGAAGACTATGAAGGCATAATGACAGGGTCTCGTCCAAGACCTGATGGCACTATTAGTAGCCGTGAGCTTGACGGTGATATTGATGTAAGAATTAAGTTGCCATCTGGCACTGTTGAGGGGGATACCATTTCGGTTACAGATGGCTCTACTACATCTGAGATTGTTGTTAACGCGAGTATGCTTTCAAGCGGTTTCGCGTCTACTTCTTTTGCAAATCCGGGAGATGGTGAGACGATCAAGGTTACCGCTACGTTAACGGATCAGTTTGGTAATATCTCAGAAGAAGGCTCAGCTGAAGCGAAGCTAGATCTTTCTATTGCGACGCCATCTATTTCTTTCGAAAGTACCGGTGGCGACAATATTTATAATGCTGCTGAGGTTGGTGAAGACGGTACTGTGACGGCGACTATTTCGGTTACAGGCTCTGAAGTAAACGATAAGCTAACTTACAGTGTTGATGGAGTGCAAACAACGATCACGTTAGACGCAGATGACATCAGTAATGGTGTTGCGATCGAAGTGGCTCCAGGTGCGGAAGTGACAGCAACTTTGTCGGATGCGGCGGGTAACAAATCAAATGAAGTGAGTAAGACCGCTGCAGAGGCGGATATTTCTGTCGCTCCTCCTGTGATTACAAGTGTGACTGATGATTCTGAAAACTCAGATTATTCGAAGGTAACCTTGCATGGTACTGGGGAAATCGGTGCAGTTGTCACTTTATGGATTATTGCAGGCTCTACAACAAATGGTAATGATACTCAGACGGGTGAATACACTGAATTGACAAGTGTTACCACGACGGTTTCTAGTGATGGCACTTGGTCTTTAGATGTGTCTGATCTACCTGATGTAGCAGTCAACGATAATGAGTTCTTCAAAGTTACTCAGACTGATACGGCTGGTAATGTCAGTGGTGATTCTAATGTTGTTCATTACTGGCATGGTACTTGGACTAGTGTTAACTCAGAAACTGGTGATGATTTTGTGTTACTAGGTAGCGGCAACGACACAATAACTGTTGATGCAGACGATAGTTCAGATTCTCTTACTGTGGATGGCGGAGCTGGTCATGACAAAGCGGTATTCTCATCTGCGCTTTCAGATATGCAATCTATTACCTTAGATGAAAATGGCAATGTGATTATTGTTGATGATCAAGGTGACACCAATACCCTTATCGACTTCGAGTCATTCTCCTTTGATGGTGTTGTTTACTCTAAAGAAGCTTTATTTGCTCCTCATGCTGAAGATGATACCGCTAGCACAACGGAAGACAGTGCCGCTATTACAATTGATGTATTAAGTAATGACAGCAGTATAAGTGATGATAAGTTGACGGTTACGGCAGCGACTGTATCACCAGAACAAGGTACGGTTGCGATTGTGGATGGCAAATTACAATTTACCCCGGCTGAAGACTTTAATGGTGAAGCCACTATTAGCTATGAGGTTAGTGGCAGTGATGGCGCTAAGGATACAGCAGAAGTGATTGTAACCGTTGATGCTGTGAACGATGGCCCTGTTGCAAATAGCGATACATCGACAACAAATGAAGACACAGTTGTTACCATTGATGTGTTGGCGAACGACAGTGATGTTGATGACGATACTTTGACTATCAAAGAGGCAACAGTATCTGAAGAGGAAGGCACGGTTGCTATTGTCGATGGTAAATTACAGTTTACGCCAGCAGAAAATTTTTACGGTGAAGCGACTATCCGCTATGAAATTGCCGATGGCAACGGTGGTGTAGATACCGCTGAAGTCAAAGTGACTGTCGAGTCGGTTAATGATGTACCTGTAATTAGTATGACGTCAGGGAAAGGCCAAGGCGATGAAGACAGCACAGGTATTGAAGTGACACTGTCTGCATCTGATGCTGATGGTACTGTGGATAGTTTTGTTATTCAGAGTTTGCCTGCTCACGGTACGTTATTCGTGAGTGGTGTGGAAGTTACATCTGCAGGATCGGTTATTTCTGCAACAGATGGCAAGGCTAGTTTGACTTTTGTACCTGACGCTGATTGGAGTGACAATAATGGGGCTTCTCCAGCTACATTTGAATACGCTGCCGTTGATAGCAGTGGAGCCGCTTCTGCTACAGGTACGGCCACTATCAATGTAACAGCTGTTACCGATGCACCAACCGTTGAGTTGACATTGGAGCCGACGACGACAACGACGTTGTATAGTGTCGACTTGTCCAATGTGTTACAGGGAGCAGAAGATACGATAGGGAATCCGGCTGGTTTTACCGTTGCTGCTTATGACTCTGCAAGTAACATTGTCGATATTTCTATTAAGGATTCTGGTTCCCCTACTGGTTTTGGTGTTACTGGGAAGGCAAGTAACGGCGCTGACTCAGAAATTGGCAAACAAGAGAAATTGGTAGTAGAGCTTGATAAACCAGCATCGTCTGCAACATTTGAATTAGCGTGGCTAAATAAGAATGACGAGACGGCGGTTTATACTGTGAAATACAGTGATGGGACTTCTCAAACATATACGGTGGATGGTAATTCTGATGAGGGGGGGTATGACAGAATTGGTGCTCCTATAACGGTAAACGCACCTGCGGGCAAATCTATATCGGCAATTGAATTCTCTACCCCAGATTATGGTGATCGAGTAAATACAAGTGACTATTTGTTGCACAGCGTTTCTTATGAGTCAGCGGTAACTAATTATACGGTTGATATTACGGCTACTCCGACAGATACAGACAATTCTGAAAACATTACTGAGTTAATGGTTTCGACTCCAGAAGGCATCTCATTATCTGGCGCAGAGAAGATAACAACAGAAAATGGTGTTACTACTTGGAAGGTGTCGTTAGACAGTGGTGGCTTCTCAAATAAAGTTCAGGTTGATCCCGATACTGGCGTTGTGACGGTCAAAGGATTAATACTGTCTGTGCCTGATGACTTTAATGGTGAGCTAGAAGTAATCGCTACCGCTACAGCGAATGATCCGGGTGCGAGCGATACAGTGGATGGCTCTGATAGTGCCACCATAGTGATCAATGGTGCGCCAGAAGCGGCAGATGACGAGTTAGCTGGACAAGAGAATAGCCAGCTTGTCATTGAGCCTAGTGATTTAACATCTAATGATACGGATCCTGAAGGCGATTCTTTAGTTATCACGTCGGTGTCAAACGCCCAAAACGGTTATGTATACATAAATGCCGATGGAAAAGTGATATTCACGCCTGCATCTGGTTTTACCGGTGCGGCTTCTTTTGAATATACCGTTTCAGATGGCAATGGTGGTACAGATACGGCGATGGCTACTTTAGATGTAAAAGCTGCTACGGCGTCTGCAAGCGTTACGGTATCTATTACTGAGATTAATGCTAATTGGGATGGATTCGGATCTAAATCCGATGTCGTAGATAGTGCAACTCACCATGACTATAACTACAATCAATGGCAGCAGTTTGATTCAAGTGATGACCAAATTGTTATCGATAATGATGTAAATAAGTGGCTTGATGCTGGAGATGGGGATAATTCAATTTATGTTGGAGATGACGTAAATCGTGGTAATTCAGGCCCTGGTATTAAAACTGGTAGTGGTGATGATGATATCTTTGTTAAAGATAGCGTTTATAGCACTGTACAAACTGGTGGAGGGAATGATCGTGTCCAAGTAGGTTACGACTTGGGTAATGGTTATCATAGTGCACATATCAACTTAGGTGATGGTGATAACAAGCTGATCATCGAAAATGATGTTAACAATTATTCAACTGTCCATTCTGGCTCAGGTGATGATGTTGTCTCGATTGGTGATGATGTTAGATATGACGCCGACATTCAGTTGGGTGATGGTAATGATCGACTAACTATTGGGGATCAAATAGAGCAGCAGGTATCGATCAACCTTGGTTCAGGTGATGATATTTTGATCGTTGGTGGTAAGGTGTCATCTAGTGCATGGGTTGATGGTGGGGAAGGTACAGATTCCATTTTACTTGAATACTATTCTCACCAAGATTATCTAAATAATAAAGATGGCCTGAAGTGGAACATAGCTAACTTTGAAAATATCAAGTTCTCTGACGGTACTGTAATTGGGGATGCTTCAGTATTCGATAGAAGTAGTGTTTCTGGTTATTCTGTAACCGTTAATGTTTCAAATTTAGCAACAGATGAAACACTGTCTAGTGTTGTTATTGATGGCGTTCCAGAAGGCGCTAAATTGCAACAGAGCGGTGTGGATCTTGATGTAAATGATGATGGCACTTATACGGTTTCGGTTGAAAATGGTGCTACGTCAATCGACAACCTAACGGTGGTTAGTCGTACTGATTCACAGCTTGATGAATTCGAGTTGACTGCATCTATTAATACAGACGGTGCTAATAACGACCAAGTTGGTGCTTCTGATGAAGCGGCTATCGTGGGTAGCACTGGGGATGATTATCTTACTGGAGGTACTGGTGAGGATTCGTTACTTGGTGGTGCTGGCGATGACATCTTGTTTGGTGGAAGTGATCAAGTTTCCGACACTCTAACTGGAGGAGAAGGTAAAGATATCTTTATATTGAATGACGCCACTGATAATTCAAATATTGATACTATTACTGACTTTAATGCGGCAGAAGACGCTTTGGATTTGACTGACTTGTTGACAGGTTTGGATGACAGCCCTAGTAAGGATGCCGATGTTGATGCTGTTACTAAGTTCTTGAACGATAATGTTAAAGTAACAGATGGTCACGTTGAAGTTGGTGGTGAAGAGGTTGCCAATTTTGGTCCTGATTCCAATTTTGACTCAAATGGAATCAATGGTGTAACGACGGCTGATACTATTAAGGTTATCTACAACGATCAAGAGTACAACATCAATATTGATGGCTAATTTGACTGCATAGTAGACGTTATTTAAAAGGCCGAATTGTTTTGCAATTCGGCCTTTTCGCATCTGTAGCTTGTTCAGTTTAGAAAGAGATTATCCCAATTACTTAAAAACTCTACACGGCTAAGCCGATAGGGCAGCTCACGCCTGTGCCTGCTAGTCCGCAGTAACCGTTCGGGTTCTTGTGAAGATACTGCTGGTGATACTCTTCAGCGAAGTAATAGGTATCGAGAGGTTCGATTTCTGTTGTGATCATGCCGTGGCCAGCATTAAGTAACTCTTTTTGGAAGGCGGCTTTACTGGCTTCAGCAATAGCAAGATCTTTGTCGTTAGTTGTGTAGATGACAGAGCGATACTGGCTGCCAATGTCATTACCTTGGCGCATGCCTTGGGTTGGGTCATGGTTTTCCCAGAACACCTTAAGGACATCCTCCAGCGAGACCTTAGAAGTATCAAAGACGACTTGAACAACTTCACTGTGTCCTGTTTGGCCAGAACAAACTTCTTCGTATGTAGGGTTGGGGGTAAAACCTCCTGCATAACCTACAGAAGTAACGATAACGCCTGGCGTGTTCCATAGTTTACGCTCAGCTCCCCAGAAGCAGCCCATTCCAAGAATGACTTCGGCTTCATTAGGATTTTCGGAACGGACAAATGCTTCGTTGTTGACGGCGTGTACCCCTGAAATAGATAAAGGTGAGCTTCTGCCGGGAAGGGCATCGGCCTCATTGGGAATAGCCGATTTTTTAAGAATGGTTTCAATACTATTGGACATTTTAGTCTCCTGACCTAGTGGTCGAACATCTCCTTTGGCTACTACCTGTTAGCAAATAGTAAGTAGCGGAGGATACAAGATGGGTATTCTACTTTACGCTCTCTAAAAGAGATTGGTTCTTTTCATAGGGATAGATAATGAGGTGAAAAGATTTTTTTTCAACTAATTTCAACTAGTTCTCTTGCAGTACTTGACTCTCAATTTAATCTACCTATAATACGCACCTCGTTGGCAAGGGTTGAGCAAATTAGCTTTACCAATCAAACATTGTAGAATGTTTGTTGTTAATGATGATTAGTCGCGGGATGGAGCAGTCTGGTAGCTCGTCGGGCTCATAACCCGAAGGTCGTTGGTTCGAATCCGGCTCCCGCAACCATTTTAAAGGTCGTTGGTTCACTTTTTAATTAAGAAAAGGGCTCCCACAAACTTTTAAAGATTGTTAGTTCACTTATTTTAGTTAATAAAAGTACTAGCACAATCGACTAATCAAACGAAATTGTTAGTGATTCTTGAAAGAATTAATTTGTCGCGGGATGGAGCAGTCTGGTAGCTCGTCGGGCTCATAACCCGAAGGTCGTTGGTTCGAATCCGGCTCCCGCAACCATTTTATATAAAGGTCGTTGGTTCACTTTTTAGTTAAACCATACAAATTAATTTAGTCACATAATTTCCTCAGCACTAAAAGATAAAATCTAAATTATATCAATAATTTAGCATGGCGCGGGATGGAGCAGTCTGGTAGCTCGTCGGGCTCATAACCCGAAGGTCGTTGGTTCGAATCCGGCTCCCGCAACCATTTTATATAATCGTCGTTGGTTCACTTTTTAATTCTGTAAATGGCTTCCGCAACCTATTTAAAGGTCGTTGGTTCACTTTTTAGTTAAGAAAAAGGCTCCAGCAACCAATTCATAAAAATTGGTCATAGTTTTATCTTAATATCATTAGAAGCCTATTTTCTAAATAGTCTTAGTTGTCGCGGGATGGAGCAGTCTGGTAGCTCGTCGGGCTCATAACCCGAAGGTCGTTGGTTCGAATCCGGCTCCCGCAACCATTTAAAAGGTCGTTGGTTCACTTTTTAGTGAAGAAAGGGCTCCCACAAGCATTCAAGATTACCTCGTTGGTTCACTTTTTAGTGAAGAAAGGGCTCCCACAATCATTCAAGATTACCTCGTTGGTTCACTTTTTAATTAAGAAAAAGCTAAAGCTCCTACAACCATTTCAAAGTAATTCCTTTTCAAGTCTATTTAGTTATTAGCCTCAAGCTGTAGGTTTACCTTTTATCGAAAAGGGCTTATAACACGCATTTCACCAAACATTTCATGCTAAAAATGTCATTTTTACATAATCTCCTATTCTTATTCGTTAATTAATATAGGGTGCATATAAGCCCGTTATTGGACTGTAAGCATAATTTAACTTACAGGAAAAAATTATTTACCAGCGAGCAAAGTAGCCACATGAAAATAGCGTAGTGAGCGCTATTAGCAATAATGGTTTTGGTGGGAATTTGATAGCGGCTGGTCATTAATAGTCCCAGTCCTGTTAATCCGCTACTTCCTGCAGAGATAGCCCAAGCACTTAGGAACAAAAAGCCTAATTGAGTTGGGTCAGGGTTAAGGGGCAACAACATAGGGCTAACAATTGCGATACTCACCACAGGATGAATACCAATTATTCCAGCCATAATCATTGCTGCGAGAACGACGGAAAAGAGGAGTGGGCTAAAGGTAAAGCTATCCAAGTTAAAGAGCTGTGGGTAACTAAGAATAATCGCGCTAATGCCATTTGAAAATATTCCTGCGGCAAGGAACAAAGCAAATTGACTGCCGATTTGAGCGAGTTTGTGGTTCACAAAATGCGATAAGCTTTTCCTTCTGGATGGCGTTCGCATCAATAGTATGGTGGCGCTTGGTGCTAATAGACAGATCAACACCAATATGCTGATATCAGGCCAAATGAAGTGAAAAAATATAACGCTAGAAGCCAGAATCATAGGAATGAAGAGGCTTTCTTTACGAATTGGGTAGCCGTTAAAGTCACCTTTGGTGCGTCTAAATGCTTCTACAGTGGAAAAAATGATGGCGACTAGTCCCATGACAAGACCTGGTATAACGGTTTTTTGCCACTGCATTCCTGGTGCATAAATAATCGCAACGCCCGTTGCCACAAAGAAAGGTGACCACCAAGCCGCCGCGGAAAAGTTACGAGTCAGTATAAACTGCTGTTCCGTCGTTAATTTTATTGCGCCTTTTATACGATCTGCGAAGACTAGAATCACAGACAGGTTAATCACTGCACCTAATACTTGCACGCCGAGCGCAGTGTTAAATACAGCACTGAGGCCTTTTGGTAAAGGACGCTTTTCATCTGGCGAACTGGTTAGGTCTAAAAAAGAGACAGCCACAAACATCGCCAGCATTGGTAAGTTAACTGCAAAAACTTGCTGCCATGTCATCCATGTACCTTTTGAACCAGCAAAAAGTAATGTCGAGACTCCAATAATCATTAGCCAAGACACTTGTCTCTTTGCGCTTGGTGCTAAGGTGTGCCACATCGTGATATTTGCTCCCCACGCTAGTAGGGTAGGCAATAACACCGGGGTCAAATGAGCAACTGACAATAAATAAAAAACCAATGTGCCAAGTACAAACCAACCAGTATATTTCTTAAGTGGATTCATCAGGTGGGAGCTGTCCTTACGTTGTTGGAGGTTGTTTTTTGTAAACTGAGCGATCTAAGTAGTTTTCAGATACGTTCTAAATAGTGATTCATCGATAGGTGATCGGCATACATATATTAATCGGAAGTATTATTTCCGCACGGCTAGTTTTTACTGGCAGTGGTACTCATATCAATGTAAGACACGTTTGATTATTTAATATTGTTGTTTAATCAATGTGCTATTGAAAGAAATCTTGTAATGGGGTGAAAAAGTAATTTCTTTATCTGTATTTATATTATTGTAATGTTGAATATAGATAAAGTTAAGACTATTCAACATGTTAAAAACTTCAAAGGATTGGGATGATGAGTCATTTACGAATTATTAAAACTGTCTTAGTTGCTTGTGTCGCATTGTTTGCCGGACTTGTCGCATTTAATAATGTGGTCGACTATGGTTCAAACTTTGCGTTTGTACAGCATGTTTTAACCATGGACACGACGTTTGAATCAAATCAATTAAAATATCGTGCCATTGATGGATCTATTTTTCATCATGGGTTTTATTGGTTGATTATCTTGACCGAAGCTTTAGTCGGCATTCTGTGTGCGTTGGGCGCATGGAATATGTGGCAAAAAAGAAAGCTGGATAAAAGACAGTTCAATGCGGCTAAAACGCTATCTAATCTAGGTTTATCGCTTGGCGTTTTGCTGTGGTTCAGTGGATTCATGACAATTGGCGCTGAGTGGTTCCTAATGTGGCAATCCAGTATTTGGAACGGTCAAGCGTCTGCGTTCCGCTTTATAGTTGTGTTGTTTCTAGTGTTGATTTTTATTAATCAACCTGAAGAAGAAATCTAGTTACTCTTCATTCAATGTCATAACACTAGTCGACAACTGAAAGCCCTTTGGTTTTATCACCAAAGGGCTTTTTTTGTAAAAACGCTAAACCGAAACAAAAAAAGATAATACCGCTGAATAAACGACCGATTTACATTCGTCTCACTCCGTAAGGAGATCGCTCTCTTAATAAAAATAATAAGGAATGAAAAGATGAAAAAAATCATTTCCATGAGTCTGTTGGCAACGGTTTGTGTAGCAACCTCTCTTCCCGTGTTGGCGGCAGGTGAGAAAATTGGTTTATTGATGTCTGATTTACGACTAGAACGCTGGCAAAAAGACCGAGATTTATTCACTGAAGCAGCAGAATCCATGGGGGCTAAGGTGTATACCCAGTCTGCTAATGGTGATGCGAATACGCAAATTTCTCAAATTGAAAACATGATTTCTCGTGGCGTCGATGTTCTGGTTATTGTGCCTGAAAACGGTGAAGTGCTTGGCAATGTTTTGTCTGAAGCAAAAGCGGAAGGCATTAAGGTGTTGGCTTACGATCGCTTAATCAAGTTTGCGGATATTGATTTGTATGTGTCGTTTGACAACATTCGTGTCGGCGAAATGCAAGCCTCAGCGTTATTGAAACGTAAGCCGACAGGCAATTATTTCCTGATGGGCGGATCACCAACGGATAACAACGCAAAAATGTTCCGCGAAGGCCAAATGAATGTTCTACAACCTGCGATTGATTCGAAAAAAATTCACATCGTTGGGGATCAATGGGCAAGAGGTTGGTCTGCAGAAGCGGCGTTGAACATCATGGAAAATGGTTTAACGGCCAATGCCAATAAAATCGATGCGGTAGTCGCCTCTAATGATTCCACCGCAGGTGGTGCGATTCAGGCGCTTGCAGCACAAGGTCTAAGTGGCAAGGTAGTTATTTCTGGCCAGGATGCGGATTTAGCTGCAGTGCGTCGTATTGTGGCCGGCACACAAACCATGACGGTGTACAAACCCATTTCAAAATTGGCAAAAGCCAGTGCGGAAATGGCGGTGAAATTGGCTCGTGGTGAAAAAATTAAAGTTAATGGCCACGTTAATAACGGCAAAAAAGACGTTGATGCGGTATTGCTCACACCCATTGCTGTGACCAAAGACAACCTAGATTCAACCGTTATTGCCGACGGCTTCCATTCTCGTAACGACGTTTACAATCCTTAGTTTTCCTGATGTATGGCGCTCTTTTGAGCGCCATTTGCTGTTCATAAGGGTGTAAGTATGAAGCAAACATTATTGGATATGCGCTCCATTGTAAAAAGCTTTTCAGGCGTTCGAGCCTTGAATGGCGTGAGTATTCAGCTTGGCCGTGGCGAAGTCTTGTCTATCTGTGGTGAAAACGGCTCTGGGAAATCCACCTTGATGAAGGTATTGAGCGGTGTTTGGCCGTTTGGTTCTTATGAGGGGGAAATTTTCTTTGAAGGTCATCTTGTCAAAGCAGCGACCATTCGAGATACCGAGGCGTTGGGTATTGTCATCATTCATCAAGAATTGGCGCTTGTTAAAGAATTGTCAGTAATGGAAAACATTTTTCTTGGCAATGAAATTGGTTCATTTGCTCGACTGAATGATGAAGAGATGTACCGCCGAACCACCGAGTTGCTTGCTCGAGTGAAGCTGGATGTGTTGCCAGACACACCGATTCGAGATTTAGGGGTAGGGCAGCAGCAGTTGGTTGAAATCGCTAAAGCACTGAACAAAAACGTCAAGTTGCTCATTCTTGATGAGCCCACTTCTTCTTTAACGACGACAGAAATCGACATTCTTTTAAATATTGTCAGCGAGCTGAAGCAACAAGGTATCGCATGCATTTATATTTCTCACAAACTCGATGAAGTCTTGTCCTTATCCGATTGGGTGACTGTCATTCGTGATGGGGAGCATATCGGCACCAAAGCCGCAGCAAATCTCACACAGAATGACATCATAAGTATGATGGTTGGGCGAGAGTTAGATGAGCTGTTTCCAAGAGAAGAGCACGATATTGGCGAGGTGGTTTTGCGGGTTAAGCATGCCACTGCGCAGCAGGCTGGTGCGACTCGAGCACAAGTGGAAGGTGTTAGTTTTGAATTGCACCAAGGTGAGATTTTAGGCATTGCTGGCTTGATTGGTTCTGGGCGCACTGAACTCATGCAATGTTTGTATGGCTCATACGATGGTGACTATCACGCCGAAGTTGAACTCGAAGGCAACGTCGTGAATATCCGCTCTCAGCGGGTGGCGCTAGAAGCGGGTATTGCCATGGTGCCAGAAGATCGAAAGCGACATGGCATCGTGCCCATTATGAGTGTGGGGCGCAATATTACCTTATCTGTATTGGGGAAATATGCTTCTTGGTTTGGAGCCGTCAACGAAGAGACAGAAAGTAACGATATTGATGAATACATCGCACAACTCAAAGTCAAAACGGCGTCTGCTGATTTGGCAATAAAAAACCTCAGTGGCGGTAATCAACAAAAAGCCATTATTGCCAAATGTTTGTTAACCCATCCCAAAATTCTGATTCTTGATGAGCCAACACGTGGCATTGATGTGGGCGCAAAATATGAGATCTACAAGCTAATGTTTGCCCTCGTCAAAAAAGGCGTTTCCATCATTATGGTGTCGTCTGAATTATCGGAAGTGATAGGCATCAGTGATCGGGTGTTAGTGATGCATGAAGGGCGATTAAAAGGGCAATTTGATCACCAAGGCTTAACTCAGGAGATGATTATGAATTGCGCGATTAAAGAAGGTGTAGCGAATGTTTAAAACAATAAAAACCAGTCAATTACAATTATTTGCGATGTTGGCGGCCATGCTGCTGATTGTTGTCTTCTTTTCTATTGCAACCGATGGCGCGTTTATTTCACCGAGAAATATCTCTAACTTGATTCGCCAAACCGCCATTGTCGGGGTGCTCGCCATTGGTATGGTGTTTGTCATTATCAGTGCGGAAATCGATTTGTCCGTTGGCTCAATGATGGGCTTGCTCGGTGGAATCGCCGCTATTTTAGACGTTTGGTTTCATTTTCCCCTTTTGTTAACTGTGCTGGTAACGGTTGTTGCTGGCTTGGTGCTTGGTTTATTCAATGGCTGGTGGGTAGCCTATCAACGAGTGCCGTCTTTTATCGTCACTTTGGCTGGGATGTTGGCATTTCGCGGAATCTTGGTGGGATTAACGAACGGTGCCACCGTAGCGCCAACCTCTAGCTCATTAGCCATAGTGGGACAAAGTTATGTGCCTTCTGGTTGGGGAATCAGTGTAGTGGGGCTGCTGTGTCTGGGCTTAGTGGCCAAGGTTTATGCTCGACGTAAGGCAAGAAAGCAGCATGGTGTTGAAAATCAAACTGCTAAGTTTGAATACGCTAAAGCCCTTGCTGTTGTGGCTGTCTTGTTGCTGTTGCTTTATGCGCTGGAAAGTTATCGAGGGATTCCGACGCCTATTTTGATCATGGGGGGACTCATTCTTATTGCGACCTATGTCGCGAAACGTACTGCGTTCGGCCGTCGTGTTTATGCCATTGGCGGTAACATTGAGGCGACACGTATGTCTGGAGTGAACGTAGAGCGAACCAAAATGTTGGTGTTTGGTTTTAATGGCATGATGGTCGCCGTCGCCGCCTTGATCCTAACGTCTCGACTCGGTGCGGGTTCACCTGCGGCTGGGAATATGGCGGAATTGGATGCCATCGCAGCTTGTGTGATTGGTGGCACCAGCTTGGCAGGCGGCGTTGGGGCTGTGTTTGGAGCCATCATGGGGGCGCTGATTATGGCGAGTTTGGATAATGGCATGAGCATGTTAGATGTACCGACTTTCTGGCAATTGATTGTGAAGGGGATGATTTTGTTGCTCGCCGTTTGGTTGGATGTCAAAACCAAAAAAGCTCAGTAATGGCCCGTTTTAATAATGATAAATAAAGGAAAACGCATTATGTATTTAGGCATCGACCTCGGCACTTCCGGTGTCAAAGTGATATTAATGGCAAAAGATGGTCATGTTGTCGCAAGCTGCTCATCGCCTTTGTCTGTTTCTCGCCCATTTGATCTTTGGTCTGAACAGAATCCAGAAGACTGGTGGCAAGCGACCGATTTAGCCATGATGCAACTAGCTTCAGAGAATGACTTAAGCTCGGTCAAAGCGATTGGTTTATCAGGCCAAATGCATGGAGCAACCTTGTTAGATAAAAAGGGTCGAGTATTAAGACCTGCAATATTATGGAATGACGGCCGTTCTCATGAAGAATGTTTGTTGTTACAAAGACGTTGTCCAGAAGTTCAGGCTATAACTGGTAACTTAGTGATGCCTGGATTTACCGCGCCTAAGTTACTTTGGGTTAAGCAACATGAGCCTGACGTGTTTGAGCAAATAGACAAAGTCTTGCTGCCAAAAGATTATCTGCGTTTTCGTATGACGGGAAACTTCGCGACGGATGTATCGGACGCTTCCGGCACACTTTGGTTGAACATGGAGCAACGCTCATGGAGTGATACCATGCTGGCCGCTACTGGATTGACGGCTGAGCAAATGCCCAGTGTGTACGAAGGAAACCAAATTACCAGTGAGATTGATGAAACGATAGCCAAGCGTTGGTCCATGCCAATCGTCCCCGTTGTAGCGGGTGGAGGCGATAATGCGGCTGGTGCGGTTGGCATGGGAATTATTTCTCCTGAACAAGCCATGTTATCCCTTGGTACTTCTGGGGTTATTTTTGCTGTAAGTAATGGTTTTACTGCGAATCCCGCTGTGGCGTTACACAGCTTTGGTCATGCGATTCCAAACACTTGGCATACTATGTCGGTGATGTTGAGTGCCGCCAGTTGTATTGATTGGGTGACTAAACTGACCCAGTTTAACAAGGTAGAAACGGCTTTACTCGCCGCTGAAAATAGAGTGACTCGTGACACCAAGTTAACTTTCTTACCCTATTTAAGCGGAGAAAGAACGCCCCATAATGACCCAAATGCCAAAGGTGTATTCTGGGGTATGACACATGAAACGACAGCGGCAGAGCTCGTAAATGCTGTACTTGAAGGGGTTGCGTTTGCCTTGCTTGATGGGCTTGATGCCGTTCGTTCCGCGCAATCTATTAGTGACAGTATTGACGTCATTGGTGGCGGAGCAAAAAGTGCTTATTGGTTACAAATGCTCGCCGATGTCTTTGATGTGCCAATGGATTATCGTGAAGGAGGAGAGGTAGGCCCCGCTTTAGGTGCTGCGCGTCTCGCTGCGATTGGTCATCAAGGCCAAGATGCATTGCATGAAGTGTGTGCTAAGCCTGCCCTAATTAAGCGTTATCTGCCTAATCCATCAAATACTGATAAATACGCCAAGAAACGTGCGTGTTTTCAGACGTTATATCAAAGGCTAAAGGGGCTTTAATCTATTTGAGCGGTGTCTAAATACATCGCTCAAATGTATACTTTTTTGCTCATTACGATTTCTGTTATTTCCTTTCTGATTTTTATCATTCTCTAGAACTAATCGACTTTCAGAGAGTATTATCGAGACAGTAACAATAAAAATTAGAGACGCTTTTGTATGTTTGAAAAACGTTACCGACTCAACTTGGTGTTTAATGCAAATAAGATTTATGACCGACAAGTTATAGAAGGGATTGGCGAATATTTACAGGCTGCCCAATGTGACTGGGACGTATATTTTGAAGATGACTTTCGCTCTCGCCTTGATGCCCTAAAGCATTGGAATGGAGACGGCATCATTGCTGACTTTGATAACCCAGAAGTGGAAGAAATATTAAAAGCAACAGACATTCCAACCGTTGCTGTTGGTGGCTCTTACCATCATAAAAGTGATTACCCTCGTTTGCCTTATGTCGCTACAGATAACGCAGCATTAGTGCGTTGTGCCTTTCAACATTTGAAGCGTAAAGGGCTGCCACAATTTGCTTTTTATGGCGTGCCCAGCACGGATTACAGTCGTTGGGCAAGTGAGCGTGAACATGCTTTTGTGGAGCAAGTTCGCTCAGATGGATTTGAACCTCACGTTCACCAAGGTTATTGTACTTCCGCTGAAGTTTGGGAAACCGCTCAGCATGAGTTGGAAACTTGGCTAACGAACCTTCCTAAACCCATAGGTATCATTGCTGTCACGGATTCCCGTGCACGCCATCTTTTACAAGTTTGTGATCACTTGAATATCTTAGTGCCAGAACAAGTTGCCATTGTGGGAATCGATAATGAAAACATGGCGCGTTATTTAAATCGAACCGCATTGTCTTCTGTGGAGCAGGGCAGTAAGCAAATGGGTTATGAAGCTGCCAAAATGCTGCATCGAATGTTGCTGGGTTATCCGGTGGACAACTCTTTGGTCGTGGTTGATCCCATCGGTGTGGCCGAAAGACAGTCCTCTGATTATCGCGCTTTGCATGATCCTTATGTGATCCAAGCCATGCACTTTATCCGTCATAATGCTTGTCGAGGTGTGAAAGTGGCGCAAGTTGTCGACTATATTGGTATTTCTCGAACCAATTTAGAAACGCGTTTTATCGATGAAATTGGCTGTTCAATGCACGAACAACTGCACATGACTAAGTTTTATCGCGCTTGTGAATTGATTACATCAACTGATTTGCCATTTGATGAAATTGCTCGAACCTGTGGTTATCCATCCGTGCAATACATGTACACAGTATCACGTAAAAACTTGGGCATGACACCGGGTGAGTATCGAGTCTCATCTCGTCTTGGTAAAGAATCTTAAGTGCCATTTAGTAAAAAAATGTGAGTGATTTTCTGTATTAGAAAAACTCTTGATGCATTTTTATTGTTTCGTTCAGTATACTTCTTTAAATGGAGCTTGGCTTTTAATGTGTGTTTTACGAATTAAGTAAGTAGATAACTTCTTGATCTATTTATCTTTATTTGGAAGACTTGGACATTATAGGCTTAGTCAAAATGGCTCATTGAAGGGGAGTGTGAATTTGTCAGCGACAATCAAAGATGTTGCGTTACGGGCTGGAGTATCGACAACCACCGTATCACATGTTTTGAATAAAACGCGTTTTGTAGCCAAAACGACACAAGAGCGAGTGCTGCAAGCAGCAGCAGAACTTAATTATGCTCCCAGTGCGGTAGCGCGCAGCTTGAAGGTTAAAAATACCAAAAGCCTTGGCATGTTAGTTACCACTACTTTGAATCCCTTTTTCGCTGAATTGGTCAACGAAGTTGAAAAGTGTTGTTACCGAGAAGGTTATAACCTAGTGCTTTGTAATACCGACGGCGAGCTAGAAAAAACCAATTCCTATCTTCGAATGCTGACGCAAAAGCGTGTCGATGGCATTCTCGTTATGTGTTCTGCCTACGATGATTCGCTGTTTAGTTCTTTAATTGGCCAGCGCAATTTGCCCATGGTGGTTATGGACTGGGGACCCTCAGATGATTACGTGGACCGCATACAAGACAACTCTGTAAAAGGGGCGCATTTGGCTATTCAACATCTTGTTGAGCAAGGTCATAAACGCATTGCTTATATTGGTGGGCCATTAGAGAAATTACCCGCGAAACAGCGTTTAGAAGGCTTTATTGATGCCATGGAGCAGGCCGGGTTGGTTGTTAAAGAGGATTGGGTAATTGAATCGGATTTCGAATTCGAAGGCGGAAAGTTAGGTATGCGCCAACTTTTATCTTGCCAGCAGTTACCAAGCGCCGTGTTTGTGGGGAATGATGCCATGGCGATGGGGGCAATGAGTGAAGCGCAACTGTCGGGCGTTAAGATTCCACAAGAGTTGTCTGTTATTGGTTATGACAATTGCATGTATTCTGCCTATTTTAGTCCTCCGTTAACTACCATCAATCAACCAAAAGAAAGATTGGCTCAATTGGCAATTAGTACAATGATCGAGAGAATTGAAAATCCACGTCAGGTTGGAAAAATGATCATATTAGAACCCAATTTGGTTGTTCGTTCATCGGTAGCTGCCTCTTTAGGATAAGCCCGCATCTTGTTATTTTCTGTGTATTTTACTTTCAGTTTTTTGAAGAGTTTTGTGTAACTAAATGAAAAAATCGTTTTTTTAGGAGGATTAAACGGTTATTTCGAAAGAAAACTTCTTATAATTCAGTTGCTTGATGGTTTGTAGTTAAATTACATCAAAAAAAACGCGTGTGCTCGTTGTAACTCCATGAAAAATAGGCTTTTTTTCTAAGCGGTCAAGAATTAATTGACAAGTTCCCAATGCTTAATATAAAAATAGCAAACGATTGCGTAATCGTTTGCTATTGAACATATATTAATAAAAATAAGCATACCGGAGAATTTCAATGAAAAAGAATACCTTCTTAAAGTCTTGCCTTGCTGCAACATTTTTGACCTTAGCTAGTACCAGTGTTTTGGCAAGTAACGGTCTGATTGCCATCATTACACCATCTCATGACAACCCATTTTTCAAAGCTGGTGCCGAAGGTGCGGATGCGAAAGCAAAAGAATTGGGCTATGACACCTTGGTCGCTTCTCATGATGGTGATGTGAACAAACAAAACCAATTGATTGAAACAGCGATTGCCCGTCAAGCCAAAGCGGTGATTCTGGATAATGCGGATGCGGACGCAAGTATTGGTTCACTTGAGCGTTTGAAAAAAGCGGGTATCCCGGCCTTTCTGTATGACCGTGAAATTAATAAAACCGGTATTGCGGTGACTCAAATTGTATCGAATAACTTCCAAGGTGCTCAGTTAGCGGGTGAAAAATTTGCTGAATTAATGGGTGATGGTGGTGAGTACGTTGAACTAGTAGGACCAGAGTCAGACACGAATGCGCAAGTGCGCAGTGAAGGTTTTCACGACATTCTGGATAACTTCCCTGAATTCAAAATGGTAGCGCGTCAGTCTGCCAACTGGAGTCAAACGGAAGCATTCAGTCGTATGGAGTCCATCTTACAAGCGAATCCAAATATCAAAGGTGTAATTACAGGTAACGATTCAATGGCTTTGGGTGCTGAAGCGGCTTTGCAAGCTGCAGGTCGTAAAGATGTTTTTATTGTTGGTTTTGACGGTTTAGATTACGTAAGAGATTCTATTCTTAAAGGTTCTAACATTAAGGCTACAGTTATGCAGCCAGCTTATGCTCAAGCACAACGTGTTGCTGAACAAGCCGATCAATACATTCGTACTGGCTCTACAGGATTGCCAGAAAAACAGCTAATGGATTGCGTACTGATTGATAGTTCTAATGCGAAATACCTAAGCAATTTCGCCCTTAAAAAATAACAACCTGACCATGACTCGGGGCTCTCTTTTCTGAGGGCTCCGGCTCCTTAGGTATCATTATGTCTTACAAAAAATTCTTTCAATTTATTGGGCTCATTGCGTGCCTAAGCTTACTATCGGCTTGTACTGTTACCGACTTAGATGCGGAAGGTAATCCGATTATTCCAAAAGACCCTAATGCCAAGATTAGCTTTGCCGATTTTACTTTGCCAGAAGTAGCGGATCAGCTTTGGGAGCCAAAGGTTTTTCCAGAAGCAACTAAAGAATTCACTCCTTGGGAAAGCATTAAATCCCAGTTAGATGCTCAGCAAATTGTTAATAAACAAAGTTTCTTTGTGCGTTTAGATGGCACTATCGAAAATGTTAATTTGGGTAAAATGAAGGGCGTCATCACAATTAATCTTGGTGATACTAAGGTTGATCTACAAGTGGGTCGTATTATCAAGGGCAATGCCATACGTGATGCCTCTAAATACGTTGTCTTTGATGATTTCAAAAATCAAATCCGCTTCGCGCAAATTTCACGAGAGTTTAATAATCGCGCTATGGAATCTATTGGCAAACCTGATCCAAGTTGGGCAGGTAAAAAAGCCACAGTGATTGCTGCGATTACTGTAGACCAAAATACCATCAAAGATGCTGTGCCCATGCAGATTAGCTTTGGAGGCAAATGATGAGTCAAGCGAACGCAGACGTTGTCATTCGCGCTGAAAAAATCTCCATGATTTACCCTGGCACGATTGCGCTAAATGAAGTGGATTACCGAGTTTATCGCGGCAAAGTGAATGTCATTATCGGTGAAAATGGCGCCGGTAAATCAACGCTAATGAAAATTTTGGCGGGTGTTCAACAACCAAGCAAAGGCACCATTTATCTTAACGATGAAGCTGTGTCGTTTCAGAATACGCGTGATGCAGCAGCCAAAGGGGTTGGCATGGTTCACCAAGAGTTGAACCTGTTTGGCAACCTCACAGTAGCAGAGAATATTTTCTTGGGTCGTGAAAAGCAGCGCGGTCTGATGCCTCTAGATACGGCAGAGCAGCACAGAATTACCGCTGAACTCATGGCGCGTTTAGACCAAGATATTTCGCCCACTGAATTGTTGTCTAACTTGAAGGTGGGTCAGCAGCAATTGATAGAAATTGCCAAAGCGCTGGCTGACGAAGCCGACGTGCTGATTTTAGATGAACCGACTTCTGCGCTGAGTAAAACCGAAGTGGAATTGCTTTTTAAGGTCATTCGAGATCTGACAGCGCAAGGTGTGTCTATCATCTACATTTCACATCGTTTAGAAGAACTGATGGCGATTGGTGATCATATTACGATTTTACGCGATGGTAACTTCCAATCAGAAGCTGAAGTAAAAGACATTGATGTACCGTGGATTGTCAGAGAAATGCTTGGTAGCGATCCTGTTTCTAACTTTCTTAAACCGGGCCGTCAATTTGGTGAGCCAGTGTTGGATGTTAAAAACATCAAGTTGATCAATGAAATGGGCCTCACCTTAGTGGATGACGTGTCAATGGACGTGAAGTCTGGGGAGATTGTTGGTGTCTACGGGCTAATGGGCGCGGGCAGAACGGAACTCATGGAATGTCTACTTGGCATGCAAGACTATTTGGGTGAAGTCGAGATCGCAGGAAATAAAGTGACACCTCAAATGGACACCAGTGAACGTATTCGTTATGGCATTTGTCTTGTACCAGAGGACCGTAAAAAGAACGGTATTTTTCCGGTATCGTCGGTGAGCAATAACATGACGATTTCCAGCCTTTGGCGTCGACTCAAATATCGATTTTCCATCGACCAAAAAGCAGAAACCGAAGCGGTTAAAACCGCCATTGGTGATTTGTCTATCAAGGTGTCTTCTCCTGATATTGAAATACGCGCATTGAGTGGTGGTAACCAACAAAAAGTCGTGATTGGCAGAACCTTATTAACCAGTCCGAAAATTTTGTTATTGGATGAACCAACTCGAGGCATTGATATCGGTGCCAAAGCCGACGTATTTAAAATGATGGTTAAGCTGTCTGAGCAGGGGATTGGCGTCTTGTTTTCGACCTCTGACTTAAAAGAAATTATGGCTGTTTCTGATCGCATTCTGGTGATGTCCGGAGGCAAATTAACCGCCAATATCGCTCGTTCTGAAGCAACAGAATCTGCACTTGTGTCAGCAAGCGCGCAAGGACTTTAATATGAAAACTTCTCAAAATACTGCATCTCAACAATCGTCTGTTTTTTCCGGCGAAAGCTTGTTGTTACTGGCGTTAAAAATGCGCACATTCATTGCGTTGTTTTTAATTCTGGCATTTTTTACCTTCATGGTACCGGGCTTTTTGGCGGCAAGTAGTGTTGTCATCATGGTGAAACACATCGCGATAAACGCATTTCTCGCGCTTGGTATTACCTTCGTGATTATCACCGCGGGTATCGACCTTTCAATCGGTGCGATTCTTGGCTTCTGTGGCATGGTGGCTGGTTGGTTAATTACCAAAGGCATCGTGTTACCTATGTTTGGTATCGCTATTTTTCCAAGCGTTTGGTTGATCGTGCCAATGGTTTTGGTGATTGGTGGTTTGATTGGTGCGGTCAATGGCATCTTAATCACCCGTTATAACGTGGCACCATTCATTTGTACCTTGGGCACCATGTATATCGTGCGTGGTGCGGCCATGTTGCTGTCTGGTGGTGAAACCTTTACTGGTTTATCGGGTAATGAGCAGCTTGGCAATACTGGATTTGAGCTAATTGGATCAGCAAAATTATTAGGTTTGCCTTACGCCATTTGGATGATGTTTATCCTTGCCGGTGTGATTGCCTACATCGCAAAAAGAACGCAGTTTGGCCGTCATGTTTTTGCGATTGGTGACAATGAACATTCTGCTGAATTGTCTGGTGTGAAAGTTCGTAGCGTTAAAGTGTGGGTTTATACCATTTCTGGTCTATGTGCTGCGCTTGCCGGCATTGTGGTGTCTTCGCAATTGGTGGCTAGTCACCCAGCAACCGGTGTTGCGTTCGAGATGAATGCTATTGCTGCTGTGGTATTAGGTGGCACGTCTTTGGCTGGTGGCCGAGGAACCATCATGGGGACGCTCATTGGTGCATTTGTTATCGGTATCTTGGCGGATGGTTTGGTGATGATGGGCGTGAGTGAGTTTTGGCAAATGGTTATCAAAGGTGTGGTCATCATTTTGGCCGTCATCATTGACCAGAAGCAAAGCCGCTTGCAGCACAAAGCCGCGATCGTTCAACAAAAGTAGATCATTGAAGATTAGGGAATAGACATGCTTAAAAATATAGATCCGTTGCTAAATGGTGAATTGCTCAATGTGCTGCGTACAATGGGCCACGGTGATGATATTGTTCTGGTCGATCGTAATTTTCCAGCGGCATCGGTTGCGGCTGGAAAACCAGTGATTCGTTTAGACGGTGTGAATGTTACTCAAGCGGCGCAAGCCATATTATCCGTTTTACCATTAGATACTTTTGTTGATCAGCCTGTGACTCGTATGCAGGTGGTGGGTGAAGAGGTGTCTGTTATGCCTGAGGTTCAACAAGAATTCGCGGCGGTATTGAAAGAAGCGGATAGTGATAACGCGGAAATGGGGTCGTTAGAACGCTTTGCTTTTTACGAAGCCGCTAAACAAGCTTATGCTTTCGTTGTGACGGGGGAAGCAAGAGGTTACGGTTGTTTCCTTTTGAAGAAAGGCGTGATCTTTTCTTAAGGAAGGTGCGAACAAGTCCTCTTGTCTCAGCATGTGGATAAAAGCCTGTTATTCGAGGCGAGTAGCGAATGTGAATAGTGGTTCTATTTTCGAGGTGCTCAACAAAGAATACAGGCTTTTAGGCCATGCCCTGTGGGTCTTAGTAGACTTATTCGCACCTTCCTTAATATCACCTAATTCGCTCATTAAAAACACAGGCCAGCTTATGTTGGCCTGTGTTTTTTTTAGCTCTTTTTAAAAAGAGACTTATTTAAAAATATAGCTGTTTACCATATTTTCTAGCATTTCTTGGCGACCAGATACGGGCTTAGGATCAAGGTTGTTTTTCTCTGCGTATTCGGCAAGATCTTGTAGCGTGTGTTTACCTGACAAAATGTCGGCACCCAGAGTGTCGTTCCATTTTGCATAACGCTGATCAACAAAGTTCGCTAACTTCTCATCTTCAATCATTTTCACCGCGCGCTCTAGTGACAAAGCCAAAGTATCCATCGCGCCAATGTGACCATGGAACAAGTCTTCCAGATCCATTGATTGACGGCGAAGTTTGGTATCAAACATGTAGCCGCCGGTTTTAAAACCACCCGATTTTAGGATCTCATAAGTCACGAGGCTATATTCTTCCACGCTCGTAGGGAATTGATCCGTATCCCAGCCTAGCTGTGCATCACCTTGGTTGGCATCAACAGAGCCGAGGATGCCCAAAGAGCAGGCGGTTGCGATTTCATGGTGGAAGCTGTGTCCCGCCAAGGTCGCGTGGTTGGCTTCAATGTTGACCTTGATTTCATTTTCAAGCCCAAACTCTTTTAAGAAGCCATACACGGTTGCGGTATCGTAATCGTATTGGTGTTTGGTTGGCTCTGCGGGTTTGGGTTCGATAAGTAAAGTGCCACCAAAACCAATTTTATGTTTGTGCTCAACCACCATTTGCATAAAGCGACCAAGTTGCGCTCGTTCGCGTTTTAAGTCGGTGTTCAATAGTGTTTCATAACCTTCTCGGCCACCCCATAAAACGTAGTTTTCCCCTTTCAGCGTTTTGGTGGCATTCATTGCGTGGAATACCTGAGTTGCCGCATAAGTGAAGATTTCAGGGTTAGGGTTGGAGGCTGCACCAGACATGTATCTTGGATTCGAAAAGGCATTGGCCGTGCCCCATAACAATTTCATACCGGTGGCTTCTTGTTTTGCCTGTAGCACGTCGACCATTTGTGCAAAATTGTTGATGTACTCTTTAAGTGAGTTACCTTCTGGGCTGATATCTACATCGTGGAAGCTGTAGTAAGAAATGCCTAACTTGGTAAAAAATTCAAACGCCGCGTCGGCTTTCATCTTTGCGGCTTCCATTTCATTCGTTGGCTTGGTCCAAGGTCGATCAAAGGTATTGGCGCCAAACACATCACTGCCTTGCCAGCAGAAGTTGTGCCAATAACAGGCCGCCATTCTTAAATGCTCCGCCATGGTTTTGCCCATTAGCATTTTGTTTGCATCGTAATGTTTAAAAGCGAACGGGTTAGTTGAATCCGCGCCTTCGTATTTGATAAACGGCACGTTATTGAAAAATTCACTCATATTGAAACTCCAAACTATTGTTATTTTTGATCCCTACGAATCATTGTTTGTTTAGGTGATTGCTTCAATTACGAAATTTTCTGAGAGCGTTATTGAATTTTTTGAGCCTTTTTATGGAAACGTCTAGCTAATGCTTTTTTGCTAATAAAAGGCGTGACATTGCAGATCGGAGTGAGCGGTGCTGTATATAAAGTCTGTTAATTAATACATTGTGGGTTGTCTTTGATGATGAAATTAGGACAGAAGGAGAACCCCTCTTAAGACGTAAAATGGTTTTAATGAAGCCTTGTATGGCGCTGTCTAATGCCATTTGATAGAAATGGACATTTTCAAATGGGAGGGTTAATCATTGAATAGCGCTATTTTTTAGTTTTACCTTGATGTGCAAACAATAATCAAATGACGAATGGGATGTCTGATCCCTATTGTTTTGCTGAGAAGGGTTGCTGCATACTTAAACCATCAGAGCAGGATTCCCTCTGCCTTCTATTTAATGGAGTTGTTATGTCTTTCTTGGTGCCTATGTCAAAACTTTTTTTTGCCTCTTACATTGAAGAGCTGATCGTTCAGTATGCTAGAGAAAATGTAGAATCTGGTCGCTGGCAGAAAAAAGGATCATTAACTCGGGCTAGGCGTGATACAGAGAGATTACTACCCCGTGGAATAGACACAGATAACAATTATTTTTTCGAAATGAAAGTGCCTGAGGTGAACGAGACCGTTGGGATGATATGGCTGTCGTTAGAGAATAGTGATACCACTAGTACGGTATTTATTTACGATTTAGAAATTAAGGCAGAACATCGTCGACAGGGTTATGCAAAACTTGCTTTAAAGGAAATTGAGGATTTTGCAGCGGCGAATAATATCGTTAATATCGGTCTACATGTATTTGCTCAAAATAATGCTGCGCAGAACCTTTACGCCGAAATGGGCTATGAAACGGTGAGTGTTAACATGGTAAAAAAAATTGACCAAATTTAGGTAGCCGTTAGTACAATTTTGCTAGTGAGTGGTTATGGTGTTGTGCTGGGTTGGTGAAAAGCCTTTTACTCGTTTAAATGCACGAGAGAAGGCGGCCTCTGAGTTATAACCTAACTCTTCGGCTAGTTCTATTAATGGTACGTTGTTGTGTTTTAGTCGCTGATAGGCGAGGTTCATACGCCATTTGGTTAAGTAACTTTTGACACTGCAACCCACTAAGAGAGAGAAGCGAGCTGAAAAACCGGAGCGCGACATGTTGCATTCTCGTGCTAGAGAATCGACGGTCCAATTTTTTCCTGGTTGTTGGTGAATGGCATGTAAAGCAATACCCACACGCTTGTCTTTTAGTGCGCCCAACCAGCCCTGACTGGCTTTTGGAGACTGTTCCATCCAGTGTCTAATTAGCTGAATGATCAAAATATCAGCTAAATTGGTAATGATTGTTTCTCCACCTGGTTTCAATTGTCTAGCTTCAGCTGAGATAAATTCTAGCGTACTGTTTAGCCAGGTTTGGCTCGTTTTCTCAAGTTGGTCGAGTAATAGTATGGATGGCAGTTGTTTAATGAGTTGTTGTCCGACAATTTGATCAAAGCCCATAACGCCGCAAGTAAGTTCCGTTTTTTCTCCTTCCCCAATAATTTTAAGTACTTCATATCGCTCACTTATTTGCTGAATTCCAGTGTTAAAAAGCGGGATTGGAGTTTGCTCTAGATCACTACTAATGATATGGCCCTGTCCTTGCGTAACTAATACGAGCGCCCCTTGTTTTAATAGTTTTGGTGATTGATTTTCTAATTGAAGCCAACATTGGCCTGCAGTGATGATATGAAACATCATTTTTCCCGGCAGTTTAGGCATTTCGATTGACCAGTCACCGCTTAACTCTGAGCGGCAGTAAAGGCTGCCGTGGAGTCGCAGTTGGTGCAAAGTTTCCCCAAGCGGGTCATTGGTTACTGGAAATTGCCGTGTCATGTCCATTTTTTATGTCTCGTTAGAAAATATGACTTTATAAAAAATAGATGAATAATCAAAAAATAAAGATAAATCATCATTAAGTGTCTAATAATTTACCATCATACTGGCTGTGTAAATGGGAGTACAAGTGAAAATTCAATTTGATATAGGAGTGTCCCGATGAATTTACATACATGCTTAATTGTTGGTAAGAACGGTAAAACTGGTCGTAGAGTTAATACATTAATAACAGAAGCGGGGTACGTGACCCGTGCTGTTTCACTTTCTTCAGTGCCAAGTTTTGATTGGCAAAATCCTGCTGGCTGGTTAGAAGTCATGCAAGGTTGTCAATCCGCTTATGTTTGCTTTCAGCCTGATTTAGCTGTTCCCGATGCTCAGCAGGCTATCGCAGAATTTATACGCCAAGCTAAGCTGGCTCGTATAAGTCATATTGTGCTTTTATCTGGCCGTGGTGAAGAAGGGGCGCAGAGTGCAGAGCAGTTATTGATTAATAGTGGGCTTAGCTGGAATGTGGTGCGTGCCAGTTGGTTTGCTCAGAACTTTAGTGAGGGATTTCTGATTGAGGGTATTCTGAATGGTCATGTCGCTTTACCGGCTGGCGATGTTCTAGAGCCATTTGTAGATGTAGATGATATAGCCGAGGTTGCTGTTGCTTGTTTGACAAAGCCACATTTAAAAAATCAAATTTTTGAAGTAACAGGTCCGGAATTATTAACCTTTCGTGATTGTGTCGAAATCCTATCTCAGGTGACTGGAAAAGCGATTAATTTTACTTCTATTTCTGTAGACCACTTTTTGCAAGTATTAAGGCAGCAAAATATGCCACAAGAGGTTTTATGGTTGATGAAGGAGTTATTCACGGTCGTATTGGATGGCCGCAACAGTCATGTTACTAATGGTGTTGAAGCGGTATTAGGACGTCTGCCAACTTCTTTTCAAGAGTACGCTGTTAAAGCTAAAAATACTGGAGCTTGGAACTCAAGGGATTAATGAAGCGATAGTGTAGGGTGTCTAATGGTTAATTTAATAGTTGAACTGGCTCTGTTGGCCGCTGTTATGAGTACTGGATTGATGGCTGGTGTTTATTTTGCCTTTTCTGCATTTGTAATGTCCGCTTTAAAAACACTGCCGGATAGTTCAGGCATAGCTAGTATGAACGGTATCAATAAAGTGATATTGAAATCTGCTTTTATGCCGTTATTTTTTGGGTCTTGTTTATTGGCTTTGCTATTGATCTTTTTTGTTAATGAATCCGTGGTCGAATCAAAATGGGTAAACATGGCCAGTGCCATTTATTTACTGGGAATGCTGGTTACTACAATTGTTTTTAATGTCCCACTAAATAATAGGTTAAAAATCTGTGCATTAAAGCAACAGCCTGAAATATGGCAGTATTACTTAACCCATTGGACTCGGTGGAATCATATTCGATTTGTCAGTTCTATAATGGCCTGCTTGTTTTATATTTTAGCTTTAAAATAGTGAGGAGTAATGAAATAGGCTTGCTGCTATTTTGCCGTAAGCCTTTTCTTTTTTAAATGGGATGGCTCTTGTGTCAATGGATATGAAATAACAATGCGCTTTACTGAGAAAACCTAAAAAAGCCTTGGAATAAGGTTTAAAAGCGTATTTAGGTGCTTAGTCTGGTAGGATGCTTGTCAAATACAAATGGGTTGGTTACGGTTTTACTAGAACAGTCTTTAAATATTAATGGGAGTAAGAGTGATTAAGGTGAATGGCCGAGAATTAGACATAGATATTGGTAGTAGGCACATCGTTATTCAGCGTCGATATGAAGCGCTTGGTGCACTTAATGATCTTTTGATTGCTGTTTGGTTTTTAATAGGCAGTTTCTTTTTTTTAAATGATTCGCTGGTTGAAAGTGGAACTTGGTTGTTTGTTGTGGGGAGTGCCCAACTCATCATTAAACCACTTATCAAGCTAATGAGTCTGGTGCATGTGGGCTTTATTCATAAAATTCCTGTGTAGTAATACTATGGGCATTTGCTCACAAATATCCCCTAGAAGGTAGTTAGAATAATAGACCTAAGATATCTAGTTCTAGCTAATCAAGGCATTTTATACCAATAATACAAAATATTGTTTGTTTAAAGAGTTATTAAGGTTTGTGGGAAAGTATGATTATACAGGCTTTGATAGGGGAAATGAGTAAGACAGCCTAGCTCATTGGTGAGCTAGGCTGATGTATTTATCACTGCGTAGAAGCTTGATGATTAGCCAAGCATATCTCGCAGTACGTACTGCAAAATACCGCCATGCTTGTAGTAATCCCATTCTTTTGGTGTATCAATTCGAATATCTGCACTGAATGTGATTTGATTACCTTCGCTATTGGTAGCCACAACGGTGACATCATCCGCTTTGTCTACCAAACCTGAAATATCAAATTGCTCTTGTCCTGTTAGTCCGAGCGATTCATAGCTTTCACCTTGTTTAAATTGCAATGGTAAAACCCCCATGCCAATCAGATTAGAGCGATGGATTCGTTCATAACTTTCTGCAATGACAGCCTTAACGCCTAGTAACAATGAGCCTTTAGCGGCCCAATCTCGCGATGAGCCGGTGCCGTACTCTTTTCCCGCTAAAATAATAAGCGGCGTATCTTTTTCATGATACGTTACGGAAGCATCATAAATGCTGGCTAAATTATCATCAGGTTGAGTGCGAGTAACACCGCCTTCTGTGCCAGGTGCTAGTAAGTTTTTCAATCTTACGTTGGCGAAAGTACCGCGCACCATGACTTCATGATTGCCTCGGCGAGAGCCGTATGAGTTGAACTGTGCTTTTTCAACGCCATGGTCTTGCAAGTACAAACCGGCGGGTGAGTCCGCTTTAATAGAACCTGCTGGGGAAATATGGTCGGTGGTGACAGAATCACCCAGCTTAGCTAAACAGCGAGCGCCTTCAATCGTTGGGATGCCTGGAGGATCGATGGTCATACCATCAAAAAAGGTCGCTTTTTTGATGTAGGTTGATGAGTCGTTCCAATCGTAAAGTTTACCATCCGGTATTTTAATTTGTTGCCAATGTTTATCGCCTTCGTACACATTAGAATAGCTTTTGGCGAACATTTCTTTGGTGACAATTTCCTTAACGAGGTCGCTCACTTCTTTCACACTTGGCCAAATGTCTTTGAGGTAAATTTCTTTACCGCTAGCGTCTTTCGCAAGAGGTTCTTTGTAAACATCAATATCGGTACGACCAGCAAGGGCATAGGCGACAACCAGTGGTGGTGATGCAAGGAAATTCATTTTCACATCTTGGTGAATTCGCCCTTCAAAGTTTCGGTTGCCGGATAAAACCGAGCTAACAATAAGTTTGTTTTTTTGAATAGCGTCAGATATTTCAGTGGCTAAGGGACCAGAGTTACCGATACAAGTGGTACAGCCATAGCCAACTAGGTTAAAACCTAGGCTTTCTAGATCATCCATTAGCCCTGCTTTTTCTAAATAATCGGTTACGACTTTAGAACCTGGTGCTAATGATGTTTTTACCCAAGGTTTAACATTGATGCCTAATTCTTTGGCTTTTTTAGCCACCAAACCTGCCGCTAAAATAACGCTTGGGTTTGAGGTATTGGTACAACTGGTAATGGCTGCGATAACACAAGCGCCATCATTTAATTCAAATTCTTGGTCTTTATAATGAACGATGGCCGCGCCTTTTATGGGAGCTTCATCAACGGATTCATCAGGCGTGGTGACGGGGCCTTCACCTTCAATGCGCGTATGTTCTTCGCTTGTTTTTTCTTCACGAGCTAGGCGTTCATCTTGAAAGCCTTTTAGATGCTGGCGAATTACATCACCTGCTTTATCAAGAGCAATTCTGTCCTGAGGACGTTTAGGGCCAGCAAGGCTTGGTACAACGGTGCCAAGATCCAGTTCAAGGGCATCAGTATAATTGGCTTCATCGCCATCATTACGCCAAAGTCCTTGGTGTTTGGCATAATCTTCAATCAGCTTAAGTTGTGTCTCGTCGCGATTGGTTAAACGCAGATAGTTAATGGTTTCGTCATCTATTGGAAAGATGCCACAGGTTGCACCATACTCTGGGGCCATGTTGGCAATGGTTGCCCGATCGGCAAGGGGTAAGTCAGCAAGGCCATCACCATAAAATTCGACAAACTTACCCACTACGCCATGTTTGCGCAGCATTTCAGTGATGGTGAGTACTAAATCTGTGGCGGTTGTGCCTTCTGGTAGGCGACCGTTTAATTTTACGCCAATAACTTGAGGAATCAGTAAGCTAATGGGCTGGCCAAGCATAGCGGCTTCGGCTTCAATACCGCCAACCCCCCAGCCTAGAATTCCTAAGCCGTTTATCATGGTGGTGTGTGAGTCGGTTCCGACTAATGTATCTGGGTAAGCAAATTTTTTGCCGTCTTTGTCTTCATTAAATACCACGCGGGCTAGGTATTCTAAGTTGACTTGGTGCACGATACCGGTAGCGGGTGGTACGACTTTAAGGTTGTTAAAGGCGGTTTGCCCCCAGCGCAAAAATTCATACCTTTCTTTGTTTCTTTCATATTCCAACTTGGTGTTCAAGTCGAATGCCTTGCTATTACCGTAACCATCCACCTGTACTGAGTGGTCAATAACCAGTTCGGCTGGTGATAGAGGGTTTATTTTAGCTGGATCACCACCTAGCTTCTCCATGGCATCACGCATGGCGGCTAAATCCACAATAGCTGGAACGCCAGTAAAATCTTGCATGACAACGCGTGCGGGGGTAAAAGCAACTTCTGCGGTAGGTTTGGCTTGGGGATCCCAATTTAATAAAGCTTCAATATCTTGTTCTTTGATATTTACGCCATCTTCGTTGCGAAGAAGGTTTTCGAGTAATACTTTCAAAGAAAAGGGCAGTCTTTTGGCTCTGTCGCCGAGCCCTTCTAAGGAATGAATATGAAATGGCTCGCCGTTAACCGTGATTTGATGTTGGGTGTCGAAACTATTGTTCATTTTTTTCCCCTTTTGGTTATTAAATTAATACCTTTGAAAAACCTCTATAATGAATTGTGTTGAAAATAGTGTAGCAGTACTTGTTTACTTAAACGACTTATGGACTTTGACATCATAGTGCTTTAAGGCTTCAAGCCTACCTATGATGTCCGCCTAATCGAAAAGAATCTTAATTTTTTCGCATTAAGTTATTATGTCAATGGTAATAAGGTTCATCATAATTGTACTATTCACCCCAGAATTATTAGGGTATAGCGGTTATATTCCCATCAAAAAGAAAACTCATAATTGGTTTACATAAAGAAGAAGTAAATAAATTGGAAAATGCAAAGAGCAGTTGGACAGCCTGTCCAGAATGTCATGGGCGAGGAAAAAGAAGCCGTAGGTTGCGCAAAAAAGTACGTTTGCTCTATTTAAAAGAATTGAGCGAGTATGAAAAGCTAAAGGGTGAAGGACCTGCGCCTGTTCGTCCTAAAGGTCATCTAGAATCCTGTGCGAATTGTCTTGGATCAGGCTTAATCAAAGCCGCTCACTTTCCTGAGCCTGATACGGAAAAATACCCTCATGTGGCCATCATAGGTGGTGGCATCGGTGGTGTGGCATTGGCTGTGGCTTGTCGTCATCGCGGTATTCCATTCACCTTGTATGAACGAGATACCGCTTTTGATGCTCGTTCTCAAGGCTATGGCCTGACTTTACAACAAGCGAGTAAAGCGATCGCGGGATTTGGTATTTGCTCGTTGGACAATGGCGTGGTTTCCACGAGACATCTAGTTCATACCCCAGAGGGAAAAGTCGTGGGCGAGTGGGGAATGAGAAAATGGTTACAGGCCGATACCAAAACCTCTCCTAAACGAACCAATATCCATATTGCGCGTCAGTCATTACGCAAAGCTTTATTAGAGCAGTTGGGCGGAAGTGATCAAGTTAAATGGGGGCATCAATTAGTGGATTTCCATGAGGGAAACGATGTTGAGCTTAACTTTTTGGCCGATGGTGATATAAAGCCAGCCAGAGCCGACTTGGTTGTGGGCGCGGACGGTATTCGTAGTGCGGTTCGACGTTTGCTAATTGGTGAAGAAACTACTCCTTTGCGTTACTTAGGCTGTATTGTTATTTTGGGAATTTGTCCTTTAGTGGATATTGGCGTTGAAAGTGAGTTGTTGGATTCAGCAACGGTTTTTCAAACGGCAAATGGCAATGAACGTATTTACATCATGCCATATGATGCAGATTCAGTCATGTGGCAGCTTAGTTTTCCTATGTCTGAAGAGGACGCCAAAGTGTTAAGTGCCAAAGGTCCTCAGGCTTTGAAAGAGGAGGCTTGCCGTAGAACACAATGGCACGATCCTATTCCTCAGATTTTAGCAGCCACTAAAGCAAATTTGGTCTCTGGCTATCCGGTATATGACCGAGAACTGCTGACAGCAGATTTGTTGAATAAAAGTGAGAAAGTTACCTTGATTGGTGATGCTGCTCATCCTATGAGTCCATTTAAAGGCCAAGGTGCAAATCAAGCTTTGCTGGATGCCTTGTCTTTGGCACGTGAAATTGCTAAAGGCTGTTGGTCAAAATCTCAGTGGCGGGAGGCAGGAATTCGATCCAGTGTACTCAATGAGTTTGAAACCGAAATGTTAGAACGTAGTGCGGTTAAAGTTGAGGGCTCGGCTGAAGCCGCCGAGTTTTTACATTCCGATATTGTGCTTTATGAAGGCGATGAACCAAGAGGGCGAATCTTAAAAAGAAAAGATCGCTAACGATGTACAATAGAACAGTTTCGACCCTGACTTTTCGCTTGATATAAGGCGATATCCGCTTTTTTTATAGCCATTTTTATCGTATCGTTACTGTTGCTATCCCAGTATGAGATGCCTAAGGATACGGTGATATGATCGACTACTGGCATTTCATTTTGTGCAATGGTTGAACGTAAATTATCAGCGAAGCGATGGGCTGTTGATAGTTTGGTTAATGGCAGTAGAATTAAAAACTCTTCTCCACCAATACGAAAGATGATTGAGTTTTTCCCGCTGTTGTTTTGCATGATATTACTCAGCTCTTTTAGAACTTCGTCTCCTACATCATGGCCGTGCATATCATTGATAATTTTGAAGTAGTCGATATCTAAGGCAATAACCGCAAAGCTTTTCTTTATATTCCACCATTCCTCTAAGATCTGCTCTAAACTTCGACGATTGTATAAACCCGTTAATGGGTCCGTATTGGTGTCAATATTGAGCTGGTTGATTTTGTTATTCAGTACACCCAGACCACTTAAAATAGCGCGCTTAAGCTCTTGAACTTCGAAGTACCATGACTTAATTGCTAGAATGCTATGTTCTGCATCATGTTGATGCATGCTATTTGCTTGGCTCGCTAAGGCTTTTAAAGGTGCCGTAATGTACCGACTGGCAATTAAAATGGCCGCTAGTATTAATACTAATAACGGTAAGCTTTCTAAAACCACATTGGTGAGTTGGACATCAAGCTCATCCATAATTTTTTCAATAGGCCGTTGCGCTATTATTCCCCACCCAGACTTATCTACATAGGCAAACCCAGCGAGCATTGGGATTCCTAGGGAATTCACTACCCGAGCACTTCCTGACTTACCTGAAATGACGGTATCGATTACGCTGTTTCCGTTAATGTGTTCACCAATTCGTTTTTTATCAAGGTGATAAATAAGTTCTTTATTTTGATCAACGACATAAGTGTATGATCAGTTATTATAGGAATGTTGTCCGAGCAAGGAGGAGAAGATGTTATCTTGGTTCAGATAGATGGTACCGGTAATAAAGCCAAGGTATTGACCCTCTTTAGCAAAAATAGGGTGGGAGATACTGACTAAGTAACTACCTGATGGCGCTATTATTGGATTGGACACTAGAGGTTTTCTAGTGTTGAAAGACTGCCTATTATCTGGTGGCAGAACCAATCCTTTTACAGGAATATTTCGTGGAAAAATCGCCGTAATTGTGGCTGTTGAATCAATAATAGACACGGAGTTAAAGAAGCTAGATTGTTCGTAGAGTCTTTCTGTCTCGAATTCTAGCAGTGCTTCATTATTTATATTCGTAGCAAGCACTTTGGCACTGAAAGCTAATTGTTGCTGGGCATTTTGCAAAAAATTGTTGGTAGTTTCGGCGAGTTTTTCTGCATAAACACGATTGGCTTCAAGAGTCGAATCAATCAGTAATTGCTTTTGAGCTTGATAGGTTACATAGTAGCTATTACCAAAGGTAAGAAGCACCGCAGCAATGGTGAGCAGCAAAAAAAGTTTTTGTAAATCTAAGCGGAGCAAACTTATCCCCTGTCGTAAGTCTAATATCCAATATCGGACTCAATATGAGCTTTTATTGTTTTAAATATGACAAATAAGCTGTCAGTATAGCCAAAATTTCATTTTGATAGCAGTAAAATATCCTTACCTAAAGGCTGTGATAAAGCAGTCTTATCACTCAATGAAACACATCCCCCAAGGTTTTAACCAGATTATGACGAGAAAAATACTGAGTTTAAAAGGCAAACGGCCTTCCGATATGAAACCAGTAGATGAGGAGTCTAAAGGGGCTGCTGAGAATGATCCTGAAAAGCGCTTTCTAAATGGTGTGGTTGTTCATCCTTCCCCATGTCTTTCTTTATCATCGGGATCGTCGCAGAAAACAGTTCGGGCTATGGATTTGATCTGCCCCGTTGGTATGGGCCAACGGGGTTTGATTGTGGCACCGCCTGGATCTGGTAAAACCACCATGTTAAAGCATATTTGTCAGGCTGTTGCGATGGCTTATCCAGAGATAAAGTTGTATGCGTTATTAATTGATGAGCGACCGGAAGAAGTAACAGATTTTAAACGTAGTGTATCGGCTGAAGTGCATGCTTCGTCTTCTGATGAAAATTATGCACAACATGTGCGTGTGGCCGATAAGCTCCTTGAAATAGCTCGTAAGCAGGCTGGTGAAGGCCAAGACGTGATGATTGTGATCGATTCTCTGACAAGGCTTTCAAGAGTACATAATGCTGATAGAAAGAGCAGTGGTCGAACCTTGTCCGGAGGACTTGATACGAGAGCGCTAGAAATACCTCGTAAGTTGTTTGGTTCAGCGAGAAAGATAGAAAATGGTGGTTCATTAACCATATTAGCGACTATTTTGGTGGATACTGGCAGCAAAATGGATCAAGTAATTTTTGAAGAATTCAAAGGCACGGGCAACATGGAAATTGTGCTATCCAGAGAGGCTGCGAGACATCGAATTTTTCCAGCCTTAGACATAGCAAAGAGCAGTACTCGCCGAGAAGAATTGCTTATTGATGCAAAAGATCTAGAGAAAGTACGTGCCATACGTCGATCACTTACACACCTTAAACCTGTTGATGCTGCTCAGAAATTGATTGACTGGTTAGAAACATACCCAACGAATACTGAATTACTTAAGGCTTTTTCGCCTGCTTAATAACAAAAATACACTAAAACTAATCAACGGTTTTATTTAAAGTAAGTTCACCGGTTTATACAGGCCATACTTTAAAGTTTATACTGAGATAGAAATGAAGAAGTTATTCATGTTGTTGCCTTTCCTGTTGCTATGCTCAGTAGCATCTACAGCAAAGCCTTTGATATTTACAGAAGAAGAAAAGAGGTTTATTAAAAATAATCCTGTGGTTACTGTTGGGGTGATGCCTGACTTTACGCCTTTTTCTTATTACGTCGAAGGCGAAGTCGTTGGTTATGAGCATGATTTGCTCAATATAATTGCTAAGAAATCCGGGTTGACGTTTGAAAAGCATATTGATAAATGGACGAGTATTTATAATTTATTTAAAAATAAAGAACTTGATGTGATAAGTAGTATTTCTTATAAGAAATATAGAGAGCCTTTCACGGTATTTACCAGTCCTTATTACAATATTCCAATTATGATCTTTGTTAAAGACGACTTTGGTGAATACGAAGGGTTAAAGAGTTTAGCTAAGAAAAGGGTTGGTGTGCTGAAAGATGTGTTTTATATTAAGGAACTTGAAGATCTAGGGACAATGGATTTAATTTATTATGATAGTTATGACGAGCTAACAAAAGATCTAGTCTTTGGGAAAATTGATGCTTTGATGCAAAATTTACCTAACATAAATCATTTAATAAAAAAGAATCTTTATAACAACATAAAACTGGCAAGCGAGCTTAGCCTTCCAAATACTAAAAGAGAAGATTTACGGTTTGGAGTGCAACCTGAAAAAAGTATTCTAAGTTCTATTTTGCAGAAGTCTCTTAGTTCTATATCAAAGCGTGAAATGGAAGCGCTTAGTGATAAATGGATAGGCTCTATCAAAGAATATCCAGGCGGACATATTGATCTGAATGATGTCGAAAAAGCCTATATTAATACCCATACTATTAAATATTGTATCAACCCAAGCGGTCTTCCCTTTGAAGGTTTAAATGAAGACGGTGAACATGTTGGTATGAGTTCTGATTACTACCATCTCTTTGAACAAATGCTCTCTGCCAAGTTTGAATTGGTTAAAACCCGTACATGGAATGAATCAGTAGAATTCATTAAACAGAAAAAGTGCGACATGCTAGCTTTAAGTATGGAAACTCCTGAAAGGAAGGCTTTCTTAAATTTTACTGACCATTACTTAGACGTCCCTTTGGTCGTTGCCACAAGAGTTAATGTGCCTTTTATTAATCAGGCTTTGGATTTAGAAGGAGAAAAAGTTGGAATAATAAGAGGTGATGCTTTCGTCAAAATATTACGTGAAAAATATCCTTCTTTAAAATTAATCGAAGTTGATGATATTTATGATGGTTTAGATAAAGTAAAAAGTGGAGAACTTTTTGCTTATATTGATACTTTAGCGAGTATTGGTTATGAGTTTCAAAGTAAATACTTTGGTGAGTTAAAAATAGCAGGTAAAATATCTGAAAACTTAGAACTTTCTATTGCTGTTAGAAAAGATGATGTTACATTGCTTGGCGTTTTACAAAAAGTTGTTAATAGTATAACCAATGAGCGTCACAGGAAGATCTTTACAAGATGGATCCCTATAAAGTATGAGCAAGATGTTGACTATAAAATTGTTTGGCAGGTGGTGCTAGGGGTCTTTGTCTTCCTAACGCTTATGCTGTATTGGAATCGAAAAATCACTAAAGCAAACACTTTATTGAGGCAAGCTCAGAAAGATATTGAAGAAAAAAATAAAGAACTTAATAGACTTGCACTCACAGATAATCTAACGGCTCTATTTAATAGAAGAAAATTAGAAGAAATTATTCGTTCAGAGATTGATAAACAAAGTTACTTAAAAAGAGGTTTTTGCCTTTCTATACTAGATATTGATCACTTTAAAAGTGTCAATGATAAGTATGGTCATCAGCGTGGCGACAGTGTTCTTATAGAGTTTTCTAATGTTTTAAAAGACAGTTTAAGAAAAAGCGATTATGTAGGTCGTTACGGTGGTGAAGAGTTTATCATTGTCTTTCCTGAATCAAGTATTGAAGATGTTACATTAATAGTTGAAAAAATTAGGCTTAAAATTTCGCAGCATGACTTTGAAGCGATTGATCATAGAACCGCTAGCTTTGGGTTAACTTCCTTTAAGCAAGGAGACACCATAGAGACGATGATTAAGAGAGCGGATATTGCACTTTATGAAGCGAAGAAAAGCGGCCGTAATAAGGTGGTGATACTCTAAATACCGGTTTCATTTTAGCCACTATTTTTCGTTATTCCATCTGCAATAAGCTTCAGACAATATACTTGAAGGACCCATTAGTTATTAGCTAAAAGCAGTAGCTATACTTTGTATTGGTTTGGCTCATTATTAATCGAAGTCACTTTGCCATCCAACTCTTCGAGAGTTGTTAAACCATCTAAGTTATCGGGGGCGTCGCTATCTAAAGTTTCAAGACTATTTAGCTCGTCATGAGAATCTAATTTGATGGGTTGTTTTTCCGAAGGGTGAGTCACCCCCATAAACTTACCGCCGGATTCGATGCTTAAATTGTCTGTGTAAATGGTTCCACAAACGCGACCACAACTTAAAATTTCGATATAAGTGGCATGACAAGTACCTTCATAAGAGCCATTAATGATTAGGCGTTCGGTGGTTATTTCACCTAAGACGCTGCCTGATTCACTAATTTTTAGCTGGTCTTTTGCTTCAATATGCCCTTCCACGTGACCGTCAACTTGTAATCGATTTTCTACTTTAATGTGCCCGTTAATAACGCAGCCTTCTGCGACGAGGGTTGTAGTTGTTGACTGACTCTTAACTCTATTTTGCCCACCAAAGATTCCCATGCTATACCTCTTACACGTTTGAAAATTGTATCAAAGTTATCGACATTCCAATCCATAAATGGTTTGGGATCTAATGAACGTCCTACGAATCTCACTTCGTAGTGAAGATGTGGTCCAGACGTTAAGCCACTATTACCCGAATAAGCGATCAAATCTCCTTTTTTAACAAAATCGCCTTTTTCCACTGCAAACTTACTTAAATGAGAGTAAGAGCTCGTAAATCCATATGCATGCATAATGCGAAGAAAATTCCCAGAGCCTTTCTTGGCTGGGCGAATCACTTCGATTGTTCCATCAGCGGGTGCATAAATTGGAGTGCCAGTGTTAACAGCGAAATCCTGTCCACGATGAAACTTAATAATACCCAGAACTGGGTGTTTTCGTTTTCCATAGCCTGATGAAATTCTTGCATTAATGACCGGCGCACCACTTGGAATATGCGTCAACATAGCGACTCTAACGGAAGAGTTAATGGTCGCTGTGTCTAAACGAGTGAGCAGTTCGGCGCTGTTTTGATCGTCCATGCCAAGTAGCTTTTCTAAGTCGTCTAAACGGTCTGAGACTACTAGCATGCGTTCTTCTCGATCAGCCAAATCTTGTTCTAAGCTTGTTTTTAATGCCGTTAGAGAGTCAATTTCTTTTGTAAGAGTAGATGATTTTGTTTCTAATTCGAGTAATTTTTTTTTCGAAAATTCCGCATCGGTTACCAGATAATAAATAATACCGGCTGTCAGCAGTACCCCTAAAAAAATGATATAGCTGATGAGCTTAAATGTATGGCGAGTCCTTTTCCCAAAACTGAAATGTTTGGTTCCATGAATTGAGGAAATAGAGACGGTTATATTATCTTTCATCGATTCTTACTTACCAACGTCATAATTCATTACTTAGATATACAGCAAAGTATCTATCTTTGTAAGTTTTTGTATGCAAAATCATTGATTCTATACATAAAAAATCCGATTTATGTAAAGTATTTGAGAAAACTTGATAGAAGATATTACCATCTAGACTATCCTCTTGAGACACTATTGCCTTATAAATAAGAAAACAATGTATGTTAACGGTTTGCCTTACGAACGTAATAGAAAAATGCAAGGTTACTAACAGTATTATGTATGCTTTTCTATGGTGCGTTTTTATTTATATGGTCTTAATTGGTTCACATTTCATATTCAAATTGTATGAGTCAAGTGTTAAGGATTTATAGTTTTCATTATAAAACAATTGTTTACATTGGTTGGCATGTTATCTGCTTTTATCAGGATGTTCGTACCCTTGGAAAGTCGAACATCACAATTTAGATTACCAATAGAGAGCTAGGGTTCCGATTTCGATTTTTATCGAAGTGTCTGGTCCGAGAGCTTTCGACCTTGACAGTTTCAAGGTTACACGGCGGGACAAAAGCCCGGGAGACCGCATGGCGATATTGCCAAGGGTACTCCATGTGTAATTAAACAAACTGAAAAGGTAACTTCTATGAAACTCTCCGCAAAAAAAGTAACCGTTCTTCTGTTTACGCTCCTTTTGTCCGCAAACACATTTGCCGCCGATAAATTTAAGGTTTGTTGGTCCATTTATGTGGGTTGGATGCCTTGGGCCTATGCCGCACAAGAAGGCATAGTGAAGAAATGGGGTGATAAATACGGTATTGATATCGATGTAGTGCAAATCAACGATTACGTTGAATCCATTAACCAATACACCGCTGGCCAGTTTGATGCCTGTTCTATGACTAATATGGATGCGCTAACGATTCCAGCCGCTGGTGGTGTGGATAGTACCGCGTTAATCGTAGGTGACTTCTCCAACGGTAATGATGCTGTTGTTTTGAAAAATAAAACGAATCTAGCGGATATCAAGGGGCAAAACGTCAATTTGGTTGAGCTAAGCGTATCCCATTACTTATTAGCTCGCGCATTGGACACGGTGGGCCTTTCAGAAGCTGACGTTAATATTATCAATACATCTGATGCTGACATGGTCTCTATCTATGGGACAAAAGATGTGACTTCAGTGGTTACTTGGAATCCTTTATTAAGTGAAATCACTTCTATGCCTAACTCAAACAAGGTATTTGACTCTTCACAAATTCCAGGCGAAATCATCGATACCTTGATTGTGAATACCGATACTTTGAAAGCCAATCCTAACTTGGGCAAAGCCTTAGTGGGTGCTTGGTATGAAGTCATGGACTTGATGAATGGTAATGATCAAGCTGCAATTGATGCTCGCACCGCCATGGCAGAAGCGTCTGAAACTGATTTAGAAGGTTACGATGCCCAGCTAGCTAGCACGAAAATGTTTTACACACCTGAATCGGCTTTGGCGTTAACCAATAGCGAAGAGCTTATTTCGACGATGCAAAACGTGGCGGAATTTTCTTTTGACCACGGTTTATTAGGTGATGGTGCGCCAGATGCCGGGGCCATTGGTATTGAAACGCCTGCCGGTGTCTACGGTAACCCTGATTACATAAAACTTCGCTTTGACCCAACTTACATGCAAATGGCTGCTGACGGCCAACTGTAACCATCCAAAGTAAACGCTCTGTTTACTAGCGATAGTACTCAGAGCGTCATGGGATAAAAGCATGAAAAAATTAATTAATTATAAGCCCAATCGATCCAATACCATCTTGCTTGGTCTGTTGCCATTTGCCTTGCTCATTTTGGTTTATATGGTGAGCTCTGACGCACGTTTAGCCATCAACCCAAACGACAAACTCTTGCCTGCGTTCAGTCAAATGGGGGAGTCCATGTACCGCATGGCGTTTGAACCCAGTCGACGTACAGGTGAACTCCTATTCTGGCAGGACACCATGAGCAGTTTGACCCGTTTGGGGTTAGGCGTTCTGATCGCTGGTTTTATCGGCTTATTCATTGGCGTACTAACGGGGTCTTTACCACTTTTTGCGGCAGGATTCTCTCCACTGCTTACGGTTATTTCACTGGTTCCCCCTTTGGCGCTACTGCCAATTCTCTTTATCGTCGTTGGGCTTGGGGAGGTGTCAAAAATCACCTTGATAGCCATCGGCATCACTCCCTTTATTGCCCGTGATATCCAACGTCGAACACAGGAAATTCCGAGTGAGCAATTGGTGAAAGCGCAAACTTTGGGAGCCAGCACCATTCAGATTTTGATCCGTGTGGTGTTGCCGCAAATTATGCCCAAGCTAATTGATGCTGTTCGCCTGTCTTTGGGTTCTGGCTGGTTATTTTTAATCGCAGCCGAAGCCATTGCCTCGACTGATGGCCTAGGTTATCGAATTTTCTTGGTACGTCGCTATTTGTCTATGGATGTGATTTTGCCTTATGTGGCATGGATTACTTTCCTAGCCTTCTTGGTGGATTTCTTGCTCAGTAAATTAAACCGTCGACTCTTTCCTTGGAGTTTGGAGGCAAAATCATGAGCAAGACAGCATCAAAAGAAACCATGATCCAAGCCAAAAACATCGGCAAACGCTACGGTCAAGATGTCATTCTTGAACGGGTTAATGTCAATGTTGAAGAAGGCGAGTTTATTACGCTGGTTGGCGCCTCGGGTTGTGGCAAAAGTACTTTTTTAAAAATGATTTTAGGCATTGAAACCGCCACAGAAGGTGAGTTGTTGCTGGATGGCAAGCCAATCCCTAATGAGCCGGGTTCAGACCGTGGCATTGTTTTTCAGCAATACTCCGTCTTTCCCCATATGACGGTGTTGGAAAACGTGATCGCGGCGAAAGGCTTTCAAAAATCCTCCATCACTGGCTATTTGTTTGGCAAAGAGAAAAAAGCGGCCAAGCAAGAAGCGACAGACATGCTAGAACAAGTGGGACTAGGTCATGCTTTGCATCGCTATCCACACGAATTATCGGGTGGTATGAAGCAGCGTCTTGCCATTGCCCAAGCGGTCATTTGCAAACCACGAATTTTGCTGCTGGATGAACCTTTTGGCGCACTGGACCCCGGTATTCGTGCCGATATGCATTCCTTGGTGTTGGACCTATGGCGCAAGCATAAATTGACCATATTCATGGTCACGCATGACTTAAAAGAAGGTTTCTATCTAGGAACTCGTTTATGGGTGTTCGACAAACTTCGTCACGACCCGCATTCCCCAAATGCTTATGGCGCCTCTATTACCTATGACTTACCTGTTGGTCATATGCCTGAGCCACTTTTTGAAGAAATAGATCAACGTATTCGCCCTCTAAATCAGGGAGAGAAAACGCAGGAGCAATCAGTATGAATAAATATGAAACCATCATTCCAGCCGCCAGTCATTGGTCATTGCGCGTACGTCGCGGAATGCAAATGACCCTGACGGATATTGAAGGCGATGCCAATGTCGGCATGGTGTTTTATAACCCAGAAAACCTTTTGGAGCGTTACAACGCACCCGATACGCTAAAAGGTCAACACACTTTTAAACTCACCAAAGGTCATTGTTTGTATTCCGATATGGGGCGCATATTTGCTTCCATCATTGAAGACACCGTTGGCTGGCACGAGACGGTCAATGGTAATAGCCATGCTTCACACATCGAGTCAAAGTGGGGGAAACGTGACTATCAAAATGATCGCAATGATTGGATGCAAAATGGTCACGATGCCATGTTGGTGGAAATGGCCAAATACGGTCTAACCAAAGCCGATATTGCTGCGAATTTAAACTTGTTTAGTCGAGTTAGCACAGACAGTGAAGGTGTTATGTCATTGGTCAAAGGCAACAGTCCGGCAGGCTCTAGTATTACTTTGCGTTTTGAAATGGACACCTTAGTGATGCTGCATACCTGCCCACACCCATTAAGCACAGCAAGCCAATACCCGAAAAAACCGATCTCCATTCTGCTGGAAAAAGCTGAACCTGTAGCAGACGACGACCTTTGCAAAATGTCGCGCCCAGAAAATCAGCGAGGCTTTGCTAATAATGCACTTTACTACTTTGGCGCGGAGGCCTAATCATGATTAAAGAGAGCCAATTAACCCCAGAAAGCGCGAACACGACTTACCATATTGATGCAGGTGATTACTTTATTGGCGTAGTGAAAGCGGGCAGTACATTTCGACTAGTCGACCTTGAAGGCAACCAAGCCGCAGATACCTTGTTCTACAATGCCAATGATCCGGCTGAGCGATACAGCGTAACGGATACCATTCGTGAGCAAGGCAAGGTGTATTTGACGGCTGGATCAGAGCTTCGTTCTAACGAGAACAATGTGATGATTGAGATTGTCGCTGATACTTGTGGTCGCCACGATACCTTGGGCGGCGCCTGTGCGACGGAAAGTAATACGGTGCGTTACGACTTAGAAAAACGTTGCATGCATGCTTGTCGAGACAGCTGGATGCTTGCGATTGCCGAAAACCCAGAGTTTGGTTTGTCCAAGCGCGATATTAGTCACAACATCAACTTCTTTATGAATGTACCGGTGACTGAAGCGGGTGGCTTGACCTTTGAAGATGGTATTTCAGCGCCTGGTAAATACGTTGAGATGGTGGCAAAAATGGACATCATCGTATTGATTTCGAATTGTCCTCAATTAAACAACCCTTGCAACGGCTACAACCCGACGCCTGTCGATATGCTGGTTTGGAACGCCTAACTGAGTCGTCTTATAAGGTTTTTTTAAACAAGTAATTAGTCTCATTTTAACGCAGTGGACGACCACTGTTGTTTATCTCGCTCCGGGACGGCCCGGCCAAGGTTGAACCATGTTTAACAAGGTATTAATTGCCAACCGTGGCGCCATCGCGACACGAATCATTCGAACGCTCAATAAAATGAATATTGCCTCTGTTGCGGTATACGCTGAGTCGGATGCCAAAAGCTTGCATGTTAAGCGTGCAGATGAAGCTTTCTCCTTAGGCGAAGGCAACGCCACTGAAACCTATCTGGATATGGATAAAATCCTCAATATTGCCAAGCAGTGTGGTGCTCAGGCGATCCACCCCGGCTATGGTTTTTTGAGTGAAAACTCGACTTTTGTGCGTCGCTGTGAAGAAGAAGGTATCGCTTTTATTGGACCTACGGCTGAACAAATGATTGAGTTTGGCCTCAAGCACAGAGCGCGTGAATTAGCCGAAAAAGCCAATGTGCCGCTTTCTCCTGGTTCTGAACTACTGACCGATTTAGAGACAGCCTGCCAAACCGCCGATGGGGTTGGCTATCCTGTGATGTTAAAAAGTACCGCCGGTGGTGGCGGTATTGGTATGCACTTATGTCATAACGAAAAAGACTTACGAGAAAGCTTTGATTCCGTGCGCCGTTTAGGCGCCAACAACTTTGCTGACGATGGTGTTTTTTTAGAGAAGTTCATTGCTCGCGCCCGTCACATTGAAGTACAGATCTTTGCCGATGGTAAAGGTGGGGCATTGGCACTAGGAGAGCGTGATTGCTCTAGTCAACGCCGTAACCAAAAAGTGGTTGAAGAATGTCCCGCGCCAAACCTGACGGATGAGGTACGTAAGCAGCTGCATCGAACCGCAGAATTATTATTGTCATCGGTTCAGTATCGTAACGCTGGAACGGTCGAATTTATCTATGATATGGACACAGATAAATTCTATTTCCTTGAAGTCAATACCCGTTTGCAGGTTGAGCACGGCGTGACGGAAATGGTCTACGCCGTGGACCTTGTAGAATGGATGATTCGTCTGGCTGCTGGCGAAGACCTTGCACTAGAAGAGAAACGTGCTTCGCTTAAAGCTCATGGACATGCGGTACAAGTGCGTTTGTATGCGGAAGATCCTTATAAAGATTTTCAGCCTTGTGCTGGCTTATTGAGTCAGGTGGCTTGGCCAGAAGAGGAAAAAAATGCCGCTGTTCGTATCGACTCTTGGATCGAAACGGGCATTGACGTCTCGCCTTACTTTGATCCTATGCTCGCCAAAGTCATCGTCCATCAAGAAGATCGCGATGCGGCCTTTGCTAAACTCAAAACAACACTGGAAAATTGCGTTTTATATGGCACAGAAACCAATTTAGATTATCTCAAGCACTTGGTTGTTGATCCTCTGTTGCTGCGCGGAGAAGTGAGCACTCGTTACCTCAATTCGTTTGTCTATCAACCGAAGCGCATTGATGTGTTAAGTGGCGGCACTCAAACCACTCTGCAAGATTTTCCTGGTCGTCAACATCATTGGAATGTTGGCGTACCGCCTTCTGGCCCATTCGATAATTACCATTTCCGCTTAGCGAATCGCTTGCTTAATAATCCGGATTCGGCGGCGGCTATGGAAATTACTCTGCAAGGCCCCAGCTTAAAATTCAGCTTTGAAACCTGTCTTGTGGTTTGTGGCGCCGTGATTGATGCGAAAATTGATGGGCAAGCCATCGAGCAAAATACTGTGGTCACCATACAAGCAGGCGAAACATTGACCTTGGGGCGAATCAAAGAGCAGGGCGCACGAGCGTATTTAGCCGTGGCGGGTGGTTTCGATTGTCCTGATTATTTGGGCTCGAAATCCACCTTCACCTTGGGGCAGTTTGGTGGTCACAATGGTCGAGCGATTCAAACGGGTGATGTCTTGCATGTGCTTGAGGCAGACGCGACTCAATTAAGCGGTTTGTCTTCTAAGCCAGTCCCTAAGGTACTTTTCGCGCAGATGGATCACACGGTAGAACTACGCGTGATTTACGGCCCACATGGTTCTCCTGATTTTTTTACCCCAGAAGACATTGATATGTTTTTTGGTACAGAGTGGGAAATTCATTATAACTCCAGTCGAACGGGTGTTCGTTTAATTGGGCCTAAACCCAAATGGGCGCGTAACGATGGTGGTGAGGCCGGTTTGCATCCGTCAAATATTCACGATAACGCTTACGCCTTTGGTAGTGTGGATTTCACTGGGGATATGCCGGTTATTTTGGGGCCAGATGGCCCATCTCTTGGTGGTTTTGTGTGTCCTGCCACTGTCATTACGGCCGATTTATGGAAGCTAGGGCAATTGAGAGCGGGCGATAAAATCCGTTTTATTCCTGTGACCTTGGAAGACGCCGTGGCGTTAGAAGCGGCGCAAAATAAAGGCTTGGCTAATCTAACGGCATTTGAACAAGCTGTTCCAACTTGTGAGTTTTCTTGTGAAGAGAAGACGCCGATTTTGAAAACCTTACCAGCCGAGCGTTTTGGCGATGAAATTGTTTATCGTGCCGCGGGCGATCATTTCTTGCTGGTGGAATATGGCGAGCAAATGTTAGATATCCGCTTACGTTTCCGCGCTCATGCCTTAATGCAATGGTTAGAGAAAAATCCATTAAAAGGCATGCGCGAACTGACGCCGGGTATTCGCTCTTTGCAAATTCACTATGACAGCCAGCAATTGAGCTACACCGATTTATTAGATCATTTGGAATCGGCTGAGCAAGCCTTGAGCAGTCAGCTTGATGAACTGACCGTGCCATCTAGAACGGTATATTTGCCATTGTCTTGGGATGATAAGGCTTGCCAAGAAGCCATCGACAAATACGCGCAATCAGTGCGTTCTAATGCCCCTTGGTGTCCAAGTAACCTAGAGTTTATCCGTCGTATTAATGGTTTAGACAGCATTAATGATGTGAAAGACATACTGTTCAGTGCCAGTTATTTGGTGATGGGCTTGGGGGATGTGTACCTTGGTGCACCCGTTGCGACCCCAGTCGACCCTAGGCACCGTTTGGTGACAACTAAGTACAACCCTGCTCGTACATGGACAGCAGAGAACTCTGTCGGTATTGGGGGCTCTTATCTTTGTGTGTACGGCATGGAAGGCCCTGGCGGTTATCAGTTTGTTGGTCGAACACTGCAAATGTGGAATCGCTATCGTCAAACAAGCGCGTTTACCAAGCCCTGGTTGTTGCGCTTCTTTGATCAGATTCGTTTCTATGAAGTGAGTCACGAAGAGCTGGATCAAATCCGTAAAGACTTCCCCCACGATAACTATAGTATTCGCATTGAAGAGAGCACCTTTTCTTTGGCTGACTACCAGAGCTTTATTGCTGAAAACCAAACCAGCATTGATGAATTTAAACAAGTGCGCAATCACGCTTTTGAGGCCGAGCTAGCCCGCTGGCATGCCAATGGTCAATTCCATTTCGATACCGACGAAGCGGAGGCGGTCGTAACCGACATCACTTGGAGCGAAGACGCTACCGTGGTGGATAGCCCAGTGTCTGGCAGTGTTTGGCAAACCCAAGTGAAAGAAGGCGACCAAGTGCAAGCGGGGCAGTTATTGCTCATTTTGGAATCCATGAAGATGGAAATTCCTATCTATGCTCCCGCCGCAGGCGTGGTATCGGATTTGTTACTAAAAGACGGTAGCCGCGTTAATGCAGGGCAGGCAATTGTTGTTCTTGAAGATTAGCACAGAGGATTGAGGAAGAAGTTATGGGCATGCAACTAGAAGCACAAAACGGTTTAGATATGGGGTTCGCTGCACTGCGCAGCGCTTATCTGTCAGGGACTAGCACACCAGAAAGTGTCATGGCGGACATTCGTGAACGGGCGGCGGATTATAAAGATCATAATATTTGGATTCACCTATTAACAGAAGCGGAACAAGCCGTTTGGTTAGACGCCTTGAAAGACAAAGACATGGAGACTCACCCTCTGTGGGGGATTCCATTTGCGATTAAAGACAATATTGATCTTGCGGGTATTCCAACGACAGCAGGTTGTGATGCCTTTGCTTATAAGCCAGAAGTCTCGGCTCAGGTGGTTCAGCAGTTAATTGATGCGGGGGCCATTCCCGTTGGTAAAACCAATTTAGATCAATTTGCGACCGGTCTAAATGGTACACGTTCGCCTTATGGTGCTTGTCATAACTCGTTTAATTACGACTACATCAGTGGTGGTTCTAGTTCGGGGTCGGCGGTGGCGGTAGCGCTTGGCTTAGCCAGCTTCAGCTTAGGGACAGACACGGCCGGTTCTGGACGTGTTCCGGCTTGCTTCAATAATTTGGTAGGCGTGAAACCGAGTATTGGTTTGCTATCGGCAACTGGGTTAGTGCCAGCCTGCCGTAGTCTAGATTGCATCACTATTTTTGCCTACAACACAGACGATGCCAATACTGCCTTGGCGGCGGCGGAAGGCTTTGATGCGCGCGATGGCTACAGTCGAGCGAACCCATTTGATAATCAAGCTCGTCACTATGGCTTGCGTACCGGTGAGTTAACGGTTGGGGTGATTCCAGCTCACCAGTTGCAATTTTTTGGTGATGAAAGTTATGAAAAAGCGTATTTGGAGACATTGGCGTTATTAAAGGATCAGGGTTTTTCGTTTCAAGAAATTGATTATGCGCCCTTTGATGAAATTGCTAAATTGTTGTACGAAGGTCCTTGGGTGTCTGAACGTTACATTGCTGCTCAACCCTTGATTGACGATAATCCAGAAGCGATTTTTCCTGTGGTACGAGAAATCATCGCACCTGGTGGCAAACCGCCAGCAACGGCTTTGTTTCAGGCGCAATACCGCATTCGTGATTTGCAACAAACGTGTATGCAGCAAATGGCCAACGTCGATTGTTTATTAACGCCCACAGCAGGTCGACATTTTACTATTGCAGAAATGTTGGCAGAGCCAATTAAGCGAAACAGTGAGTTAGGTTACTACACTAATTTCATGAACTTAATTGACTTGGCGTCGATTGCGGTTCCAACCGTGATGACAGATAACGATATGCCGTTTGGTATCACACTTGTGGGGCCAACCTTTAGCGATCGTATGTTGATGTCGATTGCCAACCGCATCCAACAGGTTCTTCCTCTGAAAAAAGGCGCTTTGGAAGTGATGGCAGCCCCAAGTACCACGTCTCCTGTGGGGAATAATCAATTTATTGATGTGATGGTTTGTGGCGCTCACTTAGCGGGTCAACCGCTTAATTGGCAGCTGACTGAACGTGGCGCTCACCTGAAAACCACAACAACCACGGCTTCTACGTATCGCATGTATGCACTGGCTGGTGGTCCACCGCTTCGCCCAGGTTTGGTTCTTGATAAGGACAAGGGGGATGCCATCGAAGTGGAAGTTTGGTCTGTGCCTGCGCAACACTTCGGTAGTTTTGTTGCTGGTATTCCTGCGCCTCTTGGAATCGGTAAAGTAATACTCGCCGACGGAAGCCAAGTGGCAGGCTTTATCTGTGAGCCATATGGTGTTGAAGGTGCGCAAGACATTACCCGCCTAAAAGGCTGGCGCGCGTATTTAGATTCACTGAAATAATAAGCTGGTAGATACACAAGTAAACTCAAACCACTTCCTTAGAAATAGAGAAGTGGTTTTTTGTTTATTAAGCCAAGTTGCTAATCATTGTTCATGATAAAAAAGCATCTATTTAGGAAAATTATGGGGGAAGTCTTTCAGCGGCGCGAGGTGTATTGAGCTTTTTGAGTTTACTGATAAAGTGGATGATACTGTTAGTTATGGGCGCAGTTTTTTACTGTTTTAGCCTTTTTCATTCTAGGAGGAATTTTGTGTATATGGCACAATATTTTAAGTAAAAATCGCTCATTGTTCACACCCCTTAATACGTCGTTACTGATTAGACTTTGGAGGAAATATGTCAATGGAATTGAAAGCTTCATCATTAAAAGTACAAGCTGTTTTGTCTCAGCATGGACAGGATTTTGTTGTTCAGCAAATGCCAAGTTCAACTCGAACTGCAAAAGATGCAGCTGAGGCTGTTGGTTGTTCTGTTTCACAGATCGCTAAATCATTAATATTTAAACATGGCGAAACGGGCGAGCCTGTTTTGGTTGTCGCATCAGGCACGAATATGGTTTGTAGCGATAAGGTCAAACAGGCAACAGGGATTGCATTAGAAAAAGCGGATGCTGCGTTTGTACGAGATAAAGTAGGTTACGCTATTGGTGGTGTTCCTCCTGTTGCGCATAATGAGAAACTGACAACTCTTCTAGATAAAGATCTCTACCAATATACAGAGATTTGGGCAGCCGCAGGTACGCCGAACTCTGTATTCAAACTCAATCCACAATACTTAGGTGAGCTAACACAAGGTCAATGGATAGATTTAGCAAAAGTATAAGCAGAGGTTTGCTAAAAAAGTGAGGTAGGAATTTCAAATATATGTTTTCGCATGAATCGTTATGATGGCATTTAAAATATTAAAGTTAATGGACTATCGCCGCTTAAACTTTAGTGTGAGTTACAAGTGATATCGAATTGCTGATTTTCTGACTTATTATTTTATCGATGCGAATACAGAGTATTCTGTATTTTCTTTAGAATTGAGTAAACATATTACTATTTCACAAATGCAAGGGATTAAGATTGTTGATTAAGTTGATATTTTTCAGTGTCGATAATTCTTTACATATTCCCTAATGAAGTACTGGTTTTTTATTGGATATGTATGGTGGTAAATCATGTTTGGTGTCAATGATTTTTGGTTATTTGTTGTGTCAGGAATTGCGTTGAATTTAATACCTGGTCCTGACTCTTTATATATCATAGGGCGAAGTGCCAGTCAGGGCTTTCGAGCAGGTTCATCTGCTGCTTTAGGGATAGGTGCAGGTACCATGGTCCATATTTTGGCTGCCGCTTTTGGTTTGTCTGCAATTTTAGCGACATCTGCAATGGCCTTTACAATAATAAAGGTAATTGGTTGTGTATATCTCTTTTATATTGGTTTTTCAATGTTACTTAATAAAGGCAGTAATAGTGCTGAGAAACCTATAAATCAAAAAAAGATCTCTTTATTAAAAATATTCTATCAAGGTTTTTTAACTAATGCCCTAAACCCAAAAGTGGCTTTGTTTTTTCTTGCGTTTGTACCACAATTTATTTCATATGATACACCAAATAAGGCTCTAGCATTTATATTTTTAGGTCTGGTTTTTAATATTAATGGGATGGTTTGGTGTCATATTTTAGCCTGGTCTTCATCATCTCTTAGTTTGAAAATAAAACATAACAAGCTCATCGCTAATGTACTCAGCAAGTTGGCTGGTAGCTTGTTTATTGGTTTTGGCATTAAGTTAGCCATTAGCAAGCAAAGTTAACTAATAACCATGCAGGGTTGGCCTTACGGTGATAAGTTTTGCCAAAATATCCCCATAGGTTGACTAAGCTGTGAACTCGTCAAACGGATTTATCGTACTTAGTACTACATTGGAAAAAAAATGAAATTTATCGCTATATCCTTAGTTTTACTCTTCTCTACGTTTACATTGAATGCCAGAAATTTAACTACTCATACTGTAAGTAGGGGAGATAGCTCTAATATAATCTATTATCTTCTTAGTCAGTCAAATCAATCGCCAAGCGATACATTACTGCTGATTCTTCAAGGGTCTGATTGCAATAGTGTGCAGAAAATAGAATCAATATTCGCTGATTATATGAATATTTGGCCGACAGCCGATGTTCTTCTCATTGAGAAATACGGTATAGATAAGCAATTGAGTTACAGCTCCAATGCTGAACGACCTGATTGCCCTGTTAAATATCTTCAAAATGATAGCCCAGAGCAGCGTGTAGCCGACGTTGATGCCGTTATGGATACTGTGCTGAAAAATAATAATTACTCTAATGTTATTGTGCTTGGTGGTAGTGAAGGGGCTGTTATTGCTAACCTAGTTACGGCGAGGGGTCACTATATAAATACGACGATTTCTTTTAACGGAGGAGGACGTTACTTTATTGATGACGTTATACATAGTATTAAAAATGGCCCCGTAAATAATGATGCTGAAGTTGATGAGAGTATTAAGGGGTTTAGAGGTTTTGCTGATTATATACTAAATAGTGAACCAACAGAGCTTGCTGTAAGTGGGCATGGCTACGATTGGTGGTATCAAATGTTAACCATTGACCAGCTTGAAGTCCTTAAAAAAGTGAAAACACCTTTGCTTATTATTCAAGGCGGCAGAGATCTATCTGTATCTCCCCAAAAAGTTGATGAAATGATCCTAGCCCTTAAAGAATCAGAGAAACACAATATAGAATATCGAAAATACAAAGAGCTCAATCATGGGTTGAATAATATTGATGGGGAAAGTGAGCGTAAAGAAGTCGTGCAAGATATAAATGTATGGCTGAAATCAAAACTTAGCCTTTCTATGTAAGGAGCTAGCTATTAAGTCATCTGTTTGAAGGGTGAGCTGATGGGAAGCAGGGTTATCTATATAATTTGATTAGAATGATTGGGAAAAACTATGAATAAAAACTATATCGTTTCATCAGAAGAAGATCTGGAAGCTATTATTGGCCCACCTATGGATGTTAAAGCCAAGATATCTTCAAAACTAGATGACTTTATGAAAGAGTTTATTGCTAAATCACCATTGTTGTTTGTTTCAACGATAGATGCTAATGGTCATGTAGATGTTTCTCCAAAAGGTGACCCTTGTGGTTTTGTTGAAATTGATGCCGATGGAAATTTACTTATACCTGATCGGCCTGGTAACCGATTGGTTATGGGGTTTCGAAATATTATTAGAAATGGAGAAATCGGATTATTATTTATCGCGCCAAATCAAAAAGAGTCACTGCGTGTTAAGGGAACCGCTACGCTGACAAATGACCCGATCATCCTTAATAAAATGCAAGTTGATAACAAGCCTGCATTGCTTTGTACGCATGTTGAAGTTAAAGAATGTTTTATGCACTGTGGAAAGGCTTTAGTAAGGTCTAAACTTTGGCAGCCTGAGTTTTGGGATAATTCTAAAGAGTCTATCGGAGCCAAACAGTTTGCCTCTGTATTTGGTGGTAGTTCTGTCGACTCGGTAGAGAAAACAAAGGAAGGCTTAGATAAAGCATACTCAGAAGCGCTTTATTAAGAATTGTGATGCCTACTAAGCTAGGGAGCTCAAGTCGAGGGACTTTCCTGCGTACTTCGTGGTTTATTTAGGGGATATGTAAATGGAGGTTGAATTTGTCTTCTATTCCAAGAAATAAAGATGAGTTGGAGTTAGCCATAAACTCAATATTTCCAAAACTTATGTCAGACTATCGTGCAGTTCCTGCAAACGAAGTACGCAAACTTGGGATAGAGGGAAATGTAAAAGGGAGTATCATAAGTGTGAGTGATACGCTGGCGTACTTGATCGGTTGGGGGCAACTTGTACTTAAATGGCATCGTTTGAAGTCTCAAAATCAGCCTGTTGATTTCCCTGAAACCGGTTATAAATGGAACCAACTCGGTTTGCTTGCCGAAAGCTTTCATCAGAAATATTGTGACTGGAAATATGAGGATTTACTTGTTGAGTTTGAATCTACGGTTAGTGAGGTATTTTTACTCATTGCATCTTTAAGTGATCATGATTTGTATGGGGTGCCGTGGTATGAACAATGGACTTTAGGTCGCATGATTCAATTGAATACTTTATCACCCATGAAGAACATGCGAACAAAGGTTCGGCGTTTCAACCGAGAATTTATCTAACAGTCATTTAATTGGGCAAAGCTACTACCTATCAGTTGACCTTGTATTGTGTATCTCAAGTTACATCAAGATGGATTTTGAATACCATGTCTTTGAAAGGGAGCTTTCAAATGTTGAAATGCTTAATAATAAGATTCATCAAAGGGTTACTCTTTTCAACAACCTCACATAAGGCATCATCAAAGTGGAATTAATTAGAAGTGTCGCTTGGTTACATGTAGAGAATGGCAAAGTGCTATGTGTTAGAACAAAGGGAAAGGATAAGTTTTATATACCTGGCGGAAAGATTGACCAAGGAGAGTCAGCTAAAGCGGCATTGATTCGAGAAATACAGGAAGAGCTTGGAGTGTCTTTAGATGAAAACTCTATTGTACCTGCTACAACCATTGTCGCAGCGGCGCATGGTTTCAGCTCAGATCAAAAGGTTGAAATGCAGTGCTTCTACGCACAATATAGAGGTGTTATTGCTAAGCACTCAGAGATCGAAGAAATACGTTGGGTGCAAGATGACTTTCCATTAATTTGTGCTCCTGCCGCCCAAATGGCGATAACATTTTTGGCACAATTGGATAAGATTTCTGTAGGACAAGTCTAGGTTGCTCAAAGGCTGCTAGATAAGGTTCTTATTAGGTGTGAGAATGAAAACTGAATATCAATTACCAAAGGAGTCTGATTTTCCTCATGGGACTCAGTTCTATATCAAGGAATTTGATGTTCCTTTAGCACTCGAACCTGATAACAAATGGTTTAATTGGTTTGGTGGTGTTAGAAAGTCTTATGATGTCAGTGGTTTGAAAGTAGATAATAACTGGCAAGTTGAATCTTTTGCGGAGTGGTTAACCCTAGTGAAGAATTCTCTTAAATGATGTTATATGTATCACGATTTTATGTCATGAGGAAATCTAATGGTCAAGGACGTTAAAGGTCGTTTTGATGAGTATCCTGACATTGTTCGTGTACGATTGAATCAGGTGAGAGAGTTGGTCTTTGAAATTGTTACTGATTTGGCTTTGGGGAAAGTGGAAGAATCTCTTAAGTGGGGGGAGCCAAGTTATCGTGTCAAAACAGGTTCTCCATTTAGGATGGATTGGAAGCCTAAGTCACCGAATCATTTCTATCTCTTTTTTCATTGCCAAACGAAATTAGTGGATACATTTCGAGAGCTGTATGGCGATGTGCTGGAGTTTCAAGGTAATAGAGCGATTGTATTGTCATTATCTGAGCCATTGCCCGAAGCAAGCATTAAGCATTGTTTAGAGCTTGCTTTAACTTATCAAGATCGTAAACATTTACCTCTGCTTGGCGCATGAATAAAGTTCGTTTTATAAGATCAATATTTTAAAGGTCGTTATTTTTTGAGAGGGATGTATGTTTATACTGGACGTTGAAGACGACTTACAACTGGCTTTGGTTGAGCCAAGTTTTGCGCCCTTGTATTTTGATATTGTTTCAAAGCAGCGTGATTATTTGGGACAGTGGCTTGCTTGGCCGCCCCATGCTGGGGATGAGGCGTTTTTCCTGAAGTTCATCAAAAAATCTCTGCATGATTATGCGGATGGCAAGTCTCTTGTCTGTGCCATGTTTTACCAAAATGAGCTGGTTGGGAATATTGGATTCAATGAGATAAACCATGATTTGCAGACAGTGGAAATAGGCTATTGGCTTGCCCATGATTACCAAGGAAAGGGAATTGTGAGCAAGTCTGTTGCAAAATTGATTGAGTTCGCTTTCATAGAACTCAAGATGCAAAAAGTGCAAATTTCAGCGGCAGTGGACAACCTTCCCAGTCGAGCTGTGTGCGAGCGACTTGGCTTTCAGTTGGAAGGTATTTTGACTCGGGCTGAGAATCTAAACGGCAGGGTTGTTGATCATGCGGTTTATGGTCTTAGTTTTGAAACTTGGAAGACAATATAGCGAATTTCTAAGGCCGATTTACATTCTGTTCCAATGTTGTTTTTTATCGTTTTAAACATTTACGGAATAACAATGTAGGTTAGGTAATAGTGTTGCTCACTATCTAACACGGCTTAATCTACGTATTACAGTAATCATTGATAGTTTCCTGAAACAAGGCATAGCAATTCAACCATAGGTCTGTTTCACTCTATTGTATTTTTCTACAACGCATTCAACTCCGCTTTGTCCTCATACAACAGCTTTAAAGCAACTAAGCATAAGTCAAATTGACATAACGTGCGCTAGCAACTGGTTCGTTTCATCATGAACTTGCATTAAGTCAATGCCGTTACTTAAAACCACAGATAAAATGAGCGCTCTGAGTTCGATTATGATTGAGCCGATTCGCTCTTTTGATCGGAAAAAGAAAGAATTTTAAGAAGCTAATTGAGGGTTAGTGAGTTCTAATTATTTAGTTTTTCATTAACTTTAGGAAGAATGTCAGTGGTATAACGGCAAGTACTAAGTGAGGAATATTTACAGTGAGTAATGATATGTAATTTTTCATAAAGATATCATATCACTCATTGTGTAAAAAAAAACAACTGTTATGCTGTTTGGAAATTGAATCAACAGATAGTAAGTAAAATAAGTCTGAAGTATTAATATTATTAATAACATCATGAATTAGTCAAGCCATTGGGTGACGTTAGAAATATGATGTTCCTAGTTAGTAAACAGGACTACGCATTTTCTTAAATATCAGAATAGGTTAATAACTTGGATTTTTAGGCTGTTTAAGTCTTAGTTATTAATGGTTTTGGATGAGTAAGAAAGTTAGTTAATAAATTGTTCTAAGTTGCTGAATTTCGGAGAAATATATGTGTAGATCATTTTTACGCAACACATCTTCATTAGTTTTTATCTTTTTAATTTTAACCTTTTTACCTGCTGTTAGTGCGGCACCATTAAAAGGTTCACATGTTAAAATATATGTATCAAGTCTTCCTTATCTTTATACCTCTCATGCTGTAAATGGTTCACTTCTTAGACCTGCAAATAACGAACGTGGTTGGGAATATTATATGGCCACATCTCATTCGCAAATTAGTGATACCGTCTATGAATTTAAATTACGTGAAGGTGTTAAATTTCAAGATGGAACGCCATTTAATGCAGATGCTGTCATTGAAAATATGGAGTACTTTAAAAAGAAACCTTTTTTGTTTAGTAAAATTAATACCGTATATGACCATACAGAAAAAGTTGATGATTATACAGTCAGGTTTTATTTAAAAGAAAAGTATGGGACATTTCTCAATGATGTAATCTGGATTCAATTTTACACAACAAAATACCTCGAGAAATTCGGCTGGAATGGTAAAGCGACCTGTCCGAATCTAGCTGAAGCCGGTCCTTATGGATTAGGTCCTTATATGCTTAGTGAAGGTTATATAGAAGGTGATCGAAAAACGGATAAAGCAGTGTTGACAGTTAATCCTTATTACTATGATAAGGATTTAGCAAAAGTAGAAAAATTCACGATTTATACAAAACTAGACCCAAAAGTTGCATTGTCTGATGTTATTGAATCCGAAGGTTTTCTAGATATTATGTCAATTGCATTTTCTGACGTAAAACTGGTCAGCTCCTCTCCTTATGCCAGATTAGTAACAGGACCATCAACAGATAATATAGCCATTCATATAAATATGGTTAATGGTAATGAGAAATTAAAAGATAAAAATGTTCGTCTTGCTCTAAATAGAGCGATAGATCAGCAGCAGTTATTAAGTTATGCATTCTCTGGCTATGGTCAAATAAAGCCTACATTAGCTTCACCTAATTTCCCTGGCGTAAAAGAGGCTGTAAAAAATCTAAAAGCCTATTCAGAAATTGAGTCGCCAAAAGAAATACGCAAAGAACTCAAGAGTATTTTAGGCGGGCTAAAACTTAAAGTGTTAACACAACAGAAGTTTATGTTTCTTTGGCGTTCAATTGATCGAGACTTACGCAAAGTTGGTGTAGAGCTGGATTTTGAAATTGTTGATGAAACAACCATTTTTGGACAAGTTCTGTCTACTAATGCAGGTAAAAATACAAAGTCTTGGGATTTAATTGTGTGGGGTGATGATGATTGGTACTTCAATCATCCTTGGGCTGCGGTCTTTGTTTATCAACCAAATAGTGTTTGGAGTACTATGCCTGCAGATCCTCAAATGGGTAAGTATATTGATGATATGTTTAAGGCCGCTGCTAACACACCACAATTCAGTGATGTGATGACACAAATGATTAATCATGTCTACGAAAATGCTTATATGCTTGTTGTACCGGCTCCTAACAAGGTTGTAGCAGTCAATAAGAAGGTTTCTTACACCCCATTACCAATGGCTTCTCTTCCATTATGGGAAATTGAAGTGAGTGAAGACCACTGGTCGGTAAAACAATAAAAAAGATGTGTAGCCACTTTCTCAAATATCTAACATTCCTTTTTATCGAGATAGTAATATGAAAATAAAACTAAAACTTAGAAGCCAATTGTTACTTATTTTTTCTTTAATAGGGATATTGCCAGTTGCTATTGTAGCTACCATTTCAATAATGAAATCGAGTTCTGCATTGGAAAGTGATGCATTAGATCAGTTGATAAGCTCGCGAGATGTTAAGGTTAACCAAATAGAAAGTTACCTTAGCAGCGCAAAAAAAGACATTTCTATTTTATCAACTAGTAGAGATATATATGAGTTGTTTCGAGCACTGCAAGTGTATCAAGAGTTAGAAGAAATTTTTTCTGAAAACGATGAGTTTGGTGTTGATAATATAGATTATGAAGGGATATGGAAAGAAAAAAGTGAAAATCTATTAAAATACGTTGATGTTTTAGGCTATCGTGATCTTTTATTATTATCTGCTGATAAAGGACATATTATCTATAGTGTCCAAAAAGGTTCGGAGCTTGGTTTAAATGTAAAAAAGAACTTCAATGAAAAGAACCCAGTCTCTGTTTTATGGAAAAAAGTTTTAGAAACAAAAGGAATAGCATTTCAGGATTTCACAACTTATAGCTATCGAAATAATAAGCCGAGAGCTTTTATTGGTGCCCCTGTTTTTAATTTACGGGGGGATGTAACCTCTGTCGTTATTTTAGAACTGTCCGGAGACGTCATTAATGACATTATGTCTCAGCGTTCAGGGCTCGGAGAAACAGGCGAAACCTACCTCGTGGGCAAAGACGGTTTAATGCGCTCTAATTCGTATTTGGATAGCGCTCGCTATTCTGTTACTAATGCATTTGCCAGTCCAGAAAGTAATAAAGCAACCAGTATCGCAATTAATGCTGCACTGTCGGGCGAAACAGGTTCAAAATTGATTGATAGTTATTTAGGTGATGAAGTGTTGTCAGCCTATGCGCCCATAAAATTTGAGGGGGTAACTTGGGCAATTGTGGCAGAACAATCTCGTGAGGAAGCCTTTGCCTCGGTGAGTGCAATAAAGTGGGTAATTATATTTTCAATGCTAGTTACCGCTGCCATTATTATTGTAATAGGGGTTGTATTGAGTCGCTCCATTACCAATCCAATTCTTAAAATGACAGGCTTTGTTAATCAATTGGCGAGTGGTAATGTCCGTGAGAGAACAGACGTAAAACGCTCCGATGAACTTGGCGATATGGCATCGTCATTAGATAATTTTGCAGAAGAGTTGGAAACGGTTTTTGTTAGTAGCTTAGCAAAAATATCAGAAGGTGATTTAACAAGTAATTTAACGTCTAACGGTCAACAAGATGTTATTACCAATGCACTGATTAAAACCAATGCTGATCTGAAAAGTATCGTGACGGATATTTCAGGCTATACCAATAGTATCGTTGAGCAAAGTAATAAGGTCATGCTTTCCAGCGAGACAATATTGTCTAATACGGCCAGCTCTGAACAATCAATACAGTCGATTTCTGCAGCGATAGTTGAGGTAAATGAGCAAGTCAAAATTACGGCCAATACGGCTAAAGAGGCTGATGAACTGGGGCAAAAAGCACAACAGTCGGCTATGATTGGGAGTGATTTGGTTAGTAAAACCGTGTCAGCTATGAATGATATCAGAGAGGCGAGCAGCAATATTTCTTCTATTCTTTCTGCGATAGAAGACATTGCAAATCAAACCAATTTGTTAGCCTTAAATGCGGCGATTGAGGCCGCTAGGGCTGGTGAAACAGGTAGAGGCTTTGCCGTGGTTGCTGATGAAGTTCGTGCTTTGGCCGCACAAAGTACAAAAGCTGCAAATGAAACCGCTAAGTTAATTGAAATTGTGGTTGAAAAAACGCAAGTTGGTGCCGAGATTTCTGAAAGCTCGTCTGAGAGTCTCAAAGAAATCGTTGATTCTATCGAAGTGGTTTGCAATTTGATGGGTAATATTGCTATTGCTTCTGATGAACAGGCTAGAACCATTGATGATACGAGTAATAATTTAAATCGTATAGCGGCTAAAAATGTTGAAACAACATCAGAAGCTAAAGAGGGTGCCGGCACTTCTCAAAAATTAACAGAGATGTCGTCTGGACTGAAAGGAATTGTAGAGAAATTTACTCTCAGTCCCGAATCTACTCATTCTAGCCGTAGGTCGTAAGATTTTTTCTCAAAAAATAAGGTTGTAATTAATTTTGTGCTATTAACATCTCTGACTAAATTAATAAATCAGAGATAAACGAAAACCACTTTTCTAGAAATGGAATAGTGGTTTTTTATAGACCATATAAACCCTTTAGCTGATAAAATTAATTTTAGCGAAAGGAACCGTACATAGGTTTTTTTTATCATTCGGTTTGTGGTCTTGTTAGCTTGTGTGTAGTGATTAAAAATAAAGTAGATGTTAGAAAATGGAGGTTCAGTTGAAAAAAAAATTACTAGTATCGTTGTTATTTGCTGTATTCATTTCGAGTGCTCATTCTGAAGTGTTGTGTAAGACGCAGGAAACGGTTTCGTTTTCTTGTGGTTTTAAGAGTAAAAGCGTTTCTGTGTGTCGTAATGACGAGGATGCCTTAATTTATCGCTTTGGTAAAAAAGATAACATTGAGCTTGAATTAGAGTCGGATATTCACTTTAGTCGCACGGCATTCAGTGGTGGTGGCGAGGGGAATTTAACCTTCCATAATGGGAAGTATAAGTATGTGATTTACTCCAGTATCAGCAATGGCGATTGGCGTGATGATGGAACAAGAGAGAAAATCGAGCGGGCTGGTATTTATGTCGTTAAAGGTGAGAAATTACTGAAGGATATTCAATGTCAGAGCTTCTCTGGTAAATCGTTTATACATGATTTACCAGCCCATAACATAGAAGAGTTTACTTACTATTAGTTACTGCTCTGATGGTTTGGCGTAACGACTAATATGGTTCACACAACTGAGCGTCATGATAAGAAAAATGACAGCTCGAATTCTCTTGTTGATGCTCAATTATGTGACTATCTGACCTGGCAAACGATTTGTTTTGCAAGTTATGTGTTTTGAAGATAGTTATTAATCAGATGAATGACTTGATCAACGGCTTCCACATGACCATCGAAGGGGTTTTTTGGGTCGAATACCTGCAAGTAGTAATCTGGCGGAATGCCATCTCCCTCCCAAAGGTTGCCTGCGAAGTCTATGTAGATCTCGTTTGATAGATCAAGGGTCCACCCATTCGGTAATGTTTTAGTGAGTATGTCAGATAACGCTCCGCGGGTATTTTCACCGAAATGGGTAACATTCGGTAATGCCCTCAAAGCTAAAACGACTTCCTCTCCACCGCTAACCGTTGTATTGGCTGAAAGTAAGTAGACAGGACCATGAAATTGGCTTTCAGGTGAGCGTTTTTCTGGGGCAACATACTCAGGAAAGAAATTTTGATCCCTAGCATCGTAAGCCAGTTTATAAAAAACAAGCTGCTGTTGTGCGGCGAATCGGTTTGCGAGATCGATAGCGGGAAAGCTGTAGCCACCTACATTGACGCTTAGGTCTATGATCACGGCTTTGACTTTTTGTTCGTTGAATTCATCTATTGCGTCATCCAGCACAGACATTAATATTGACCTGTCTTCTATGTCATGTCCCACGCCAGCCCCAGCGTAGTTGTATGTACTCATTAACGCTAGGTAGCCAATGGCTTGTTTATCGTTATTAAGGTCAATGACACCATACTGTATCCAACCATTTGCCGCGACTTCGCCTTTATTTTTTAAAATAGTGTCGCGTATGTCCTTTTTATATTGTTTAAAAAAGGTTTTGTTCATGCTGCGATGACTCGTGCCTTGTTGTTTGGCTAATTCTGCGTTGGCTTTACTCACTGTGCTGTGGTCAGGCTGGAAGCGTTTAGTTTGACCATCTACGTCGCCTATTAAAGCAAGGTGAGCATCTTTTAGAGGCTTGAGCATGGAGGAGAAGAGATTAAACAACTCAACATCACTCATATTATTGTCTACCTGGCTCTTGGCTTCATGTACTGTTTTTTGCCAATCGACCCCGTAGAGTTTAAAAAATGCATAGTGTGTTTGCATATAATCTGCGAAAAATTCGAAATTGGTTTTCGGATCGTTTTGTACTGACGCTAGGCATCTATGTGGCATGTTACCCAGTCGCATGAATTCAATCGGGTAGGTTTCAAAGGGCTCGATATAGATTAATGTGTCACGATCTGTCTTTTTTAGTTTGAAAACGGCATCGGAAATCTCTCCAGCGGCCAGCTTTGAAAATAACGTCGAACCTTCTTCATTGTATTGGCATCGCTCTTCGGTGATGTCGTAAAAGCGTACATCATTCGGTTGAATATCTAATAGGTAACCGTAGCCATTTGATTGCCAAATACCGTTTAAAGAGGAGCGTAAGCTGGTGTTTTCTGATTTATGACTAGGACTTTGACAGCCCGATAAACTAAGCAGAATTAGGCCTAAAATAATTAACGCTATGTAATATCGCATAATAAATCTTCCAAAAAATTGATGGTGAGATTGTTACCTAAAATCATCATTAGCGTGTCTTCGCACGAAAGGAAGGACGAAGTATTAGTGCTGGAAGTGTCTTTCTATTGTATAGAAAGACACTTTAAGAGGTTTCTGGATGTGCCTGTGACCGGTAGGCTGATGGTGTCATGCCTGTTTCTCGCTTAAAACTCTTGTAGAAAGAGGATCTTGAGTTAAAGCCTACACTGTATGCAATATCGAGAAAGGTGTTATCACTGTTTAGGATTTGTTGCTGTGCTTCTTTTACTCGCCACGCATTCACAAAGTCAAAAAAGCTTTGCCCTATGTGTCCATTTAATGTCTGAGATACATAGTTTGCTGGCTCCGACACCGCTCTCGCTAAATCGCTAAGAGATAGGTTGGGGTTGAGGTGCAGCTTTTGTGTTTCCATTAATTCCAGAATGCGCTTTTCGATGCGGCTAATGTGCTGTTCTGTTAAAGGTGAGCGTTCGTACTTAGCGCTACTGGCTTCTGTTTCAGCCAGAGGAATAGTGTTCACTTCCTGTTCTTTTATTTCTGACTGAAGAGCAATCTGCTGCCTTAGGCCCCAATGAGATAACACTGAAATGAGTATGAGATCAAAAATGTCTACGATAAATTGGAACGGGTCGATAAGTGAAAAGAAGATATTTAACACTGACAGCACTAAGGTAATCACCAGTAGTGAGGCAACCGTGTATATCCACATGAGTTCCCTGTGTTCCGTGCTTGAAAATACCTGTTTTAGGTGGTGTTGGTGTTTGAGTAAGCGGCGAATGATAACGACAAGATAAAAGCCACTTTGCACAGCCCAAAACACCATAGTGAAAAATAGTATTCCCGTGGCCATCATAAATAATGGAGTCTTTGGGCCTTCTAGGCGTCCAACCATTTGTTCAAATAGGTTTGTTGGTAGTGATAATAAAAACGCGCCAACAAGAAGACCAATACCAAAGGGAAAAAAGTGCCAAAAGTCTTCATAAAAAGGCGGATTGGGGCGGTTGCTGGTGATGTTCCTTAAGTAAATCCAGAGTGCTGGTGATAGGACCAATAAGCCTATGAAGGACGAAATTTCAAAGAAATTGTACCAAACTGCGCCACTGCTTTCGGGTATAAATAGGGCTAAGCAGGTAGTGAGAAAATTAAGTGAGAAGAACGCAAAAAATACAATGAGAGGGGCATAAATTTTATGAGGGTCTTTTCTTACTAAAAGTAGACTGATGGACAACAGGCATTGCCCCAATGAAGCCGCTGCTAACATGGCGGCAATCGTTGTTGAAAAAATCATGAATAGGTTGACGTCCTTTTTTATACTTTCCGTTTACGGTTTTCAATTCTCAGTACACACATGACTTTTCATGTAGGAAAGGACAGAAGGTGTTGTACGCCCAGACATGAAAAGACGATCTATTATCCATCAGCATTTAGGATCTCTTCAATATTTATTGTGACAATGTGTGTCGTATCTGGAGAGATAATGAAAAAGAAAATCATCGGATTATTGTGTTTAGGCTTGGGTTCTAGTGTTTCTTATGCCGGTTTTCAAAATGTTGGTGAAGCCATTGGTTGGCGTGTAGGCGTTGCAATAGAGAGCGAATATGCGGGCTATGGAAAAACCGATCAGCCAATGTGGAATGTGTCTCCCTATATTTCCTATGATTGGGAGAACTTTCATTTAGGTGCTGATGGGCTGTCTTATCAATTTTTTAAACAGGAAGGATTGTCTTTGGCAGCCGAAGTCTCTCCAAGATGGCCGAGCATAGAGGAAAGTGACTCTCCATTATTGACTGATATTGATAGGGATACTGCTTTAGAGGCAGGATTAAGTGGGAATTATGCAATAGGTCGTTTTTATGTGAATGGTGCGATAAGAGCCGATATTTCAGATGTTCATAATGGTCATGAATTTACTCTTAAAGTCGGGCGGTCTATGGAGTTTAGAGGCATCAATTTGGACTTGGCTGTTGGAGCATCCTATTTAGATGAAAAACTCAACGCTCATCTTTATGGGGTAAAAAACAATGAAGCAAATGTTAGTCGGCCAGCATTTTATCCAAAAGACTCATCTGTTACATTTATTGAAGCAAAAGCCTTCACCCTTGTCGGAAAAAATACCCAATTACTCGCCATTGTTGGTTATAAGTCTTATAGCAGCGAAATAAAGAAAAGTCCGTTGATCAGGCATGATGGTGAAGGAAGTGTTACGCTTGCTATTATTCAGCCATTTTGATAAGCCGAAAATCTTTTCAGCTGTTATGAAAGTAAAGTACATTCTACTGTAGAAAAGGTGATTAACCATATTGAGCGTTTAAGATACATTTCCGGCGCTCAATATTCTGAATGCCTGATATTTTTAGAAAAAATTGTCTATTGAGAGGGGCATAATGGTAGGGATTTTATTGCAAGGATTGTCTGGTGTAATTATTGGTTTAGGGCTTTTTTATTTATTGGGGTCGATGCTATTAAAGCAATGGATACGTTTAGATGCCTATCAACTTACATTATCAATGGGCGTTACTTTTTTGGTTGCGATTGTCTGCGAAATTAGTATTGATAGACTTTATTTTTCGATAATGGACAAACCACTTTGGCTATATCATGTATGGCCAATTCATCAGGGTTATACTTCTGGGTTGAACTTCATTGTTTGGCCCGCATACGGTTTTTATTTGTATCTTGTGCATAAAGTACTGGTTTCAAAAAGAGTATTGTTACGTCCGCGTTGGCTGCATGGTTTATTGTCTGGGATCGATGGTCCTTTATTAGAAATTCTGGCTAATGGTTTCTTTTTGCTATTTTATGGCACTTTCTATTTTTACTATTTGCCTGATGATATGGGGCACTATTCCTCTATCCAAGTAATTCCTATTTACATGCTGGTGGGAGTGGTTTTATCGCTGATTCTTGATTACCTACGTCGTTATCCACGTAATTGGCTGTATCCAAGTGTTTCCTATGTGATGGCAGTTGGAGTTATGTTTGTTTGAGCTAGTAAGTAACATGCTGATTTTTATTGCCATCTTTTGGTGAATATTGTGTTATCAATCAATAACGTCGTCTTTCAATAATAATTAAAAACAATGGAGAATACGGTATGACAGCGAAGCGTATTTTATTTACGGGTGGATCAGGGAAAGCAGGCAAGCATGTGGTGGCTTATTTGCTTGATCAAGGGTATCGGGTGCTGAATGTGGATTTAACGCCTTTGGATCACCCACAAGTAGATAACCTTATTGTAGATATTACGGACTCTGGTCAGGTGTTTAATGCCATGACATCTTATGCCGATTTTGATGAGTTAGAACCGGGGAACGGAGTGCCAAAATTTGATGCCGTGGTGCATTTCGCTGCGGTTCCTAGAATCCTGATTCATCCCGATAATGAAACGTTTCGCGTCAATACTATGGGGACGTACAACGTGATTGAGGCCGCTGTGAAGCTAGGTATTAAAAAAATTGTGATTGCTTCATCAGAGACTACCTATGGTATTTGCTTTTCCGATGGTCAAACCGACCCGAATTCTTTGCCTTTAGAAGAAGACTATGATGTTGATCCTATGGACAGTTATGGTTTGTCTAAAGTACTGAATGAGAAAACGGCTCGTAGCTTCCAGCGTCGTTCAGGCTTTGATATTTATGCGCTGCGCATTGGTAATGTGATTGAGCCCCATGAATACGCAGAACTGTTTCCGCATTATTTTAAACACCCTGAAGTACGCCGTCGGAACGCTTTTTGTTATATCGATGCGCGTGACCTTGGTCAGATAGTGGACTTATGTTTGCAAAAAGACAGATTGGGCTTTCAGGTGTTCAATGCGGGGAATGATCATAATGGAGCGACGATTCCAACGAAAGAGTTAGCAGCACGTTTTTTTCCAAATGTGCCATTTACTCGAGAGATGGGTGAGCATGAAGCCTTGTTTTCGAATCGTAAAATAAGAGAAGTGCTGGGATTTAAAGAACAGCATAATTGGCGTAATTATGTTGACTCACTAAGTGACTAGCCTTAGTTGCTTAGCGACAAAAAATTTGACCTAAGGTTCTTATCGCTTTTGATGAGTCTTCGTTTAATCCGAAGCCGAAATTGAATCTTAGGCAATTGTCATATTCGCCATTAGAGGAAAAGAAATAGCCGGGAATGAAGTAATTTCCGAGTTTGAGTGCCTCTTGTAGTTTGTTCGCTTTGTTAGGTAAATGCTCAGGTAGGCTCACCCATAAAACAAATCCGCCTTGAGGTTTAGAGACCATGGTTCCTTTTGGAAAGCTTTCTAGTATTTCATGACGTACTTGATCTCGAAAGAAGGCTAATGTGGCTCTAAGCTTTCGCATGTGGAGGTCATAACCACCTGAGCGCAAAAATTCTGCGATAGTGGCTTGTGGGTATTCAGCGGTAAATTTCGATGTGGTTTGTTTGAGGTCTTTGATCTGCGTAGCACTTTTGGATCCAGCTACCCAACCAATTCTTAGACCTGGAGCGATCGATTTTGTAAAACTATTACAGAGAATAACATCAGATGAATAGGCGCGAAGTGGCTTAGGGCGGTTATTCGTGAAATAGATATCGCCATAAACGTCATCTTCAATGATAGTAAAATGATAATCCTTTGAAAGCTCAACCAGTTGTTTTTTTTGCCTTTCACTGAGCAAAACGCCATCTGGGTTGTTGAAGTTTGCGTTATAGACAATGACTTTAATAGAGTGGTTTGCTAGCGCCTGTTTAATGTCATCAAACGTTTTTACGCTGACACAGTTTAATCCTAATTCAGAAACAAACTTTAGGGTGTAAAAGTATGTTGGTGACTGAACTAAAACCGTATCTCCTGGGGAAGTGGTTGCTCTTAAAGCCAGTGACAAGGATTCAAGCCCACCATTGGTGATGCATATTTCACTTTTTGCGAATGAACAGCCATACTCAATTGATCTTCTTATGATCTCATCTATTAGCAATTCATATCCGTGTCCAGAGATATTTCCACCGAGTAAGTCCGGGTTGCGATATATCTGTTTGCGCATGATCTTACTGATTTTTTGAGTAGGATAAAGGTCAATGTGTCCATTTGATAACGACAGTCCTGTGTCGTTCCTAGAAGAAAGCAGTGAATATAATTGTTCTTTTTCGTTTTGTTTCCCTTCACGCTTGGAGTGGGAATTCTTTGCTTGAAAAGAAGCTTTAACAAAGTATCCCTTTTTAGGTACAGCGTAAACAACGCTTTCATTTTCGAGAAAACGCATAGCATTCAGTGCTGTAAGATTGCTGACTTCATACTCTTTGGCTAACTTTCGTACAGAAGGAAGTTTTGTGTCTGGAGGAATGTCTCCCTCAGATATTGAGTGAATGATATTGTCTGCAACGATCCTGTAAATGGGCTTTCTATCCATGACTTCATCTTTTTTAACAATTTAAATCTGTTATACAACAGAATCTTCATAACTGTATATATTTTGGCAGTGAATTACCCGTTATCTTAATTTCATACTGGTATGAAATTAAGGAGAAATGGCAACAATGGATCATGAACTAAAACCAATCTTGCAGAAATTGAGTTTATGTCGAGACATGGAATCACTCAAAACTACTTTCGCCATGATACCGGCAGACACAAGTCAGCTCTTAAAGTACATTCGGTTTGATGCTGAAAGCTATACAAGAAATAGAGTTATAAGAACTGATAAGTTTGAAATTCTTGTTTTATGTTGGAAGACTGGTCAGGAAAGTAAAATACACAATCATGAGGATAGTACTTGTATGTTTATGGTTGTTGAAGGGGAATTAACAGATACACACTTTGTCCGGAATAGTGACCAGTTGATAAGTATTTCTGTTAATGAACTTTCCTATGGTCAACGTAGTCTGTTATTCGGCGAGAACTACTATCACAAAATTTCCAATAACAGTAATGTCGATGCAGTTTCCATACACTTATATTCACCTCCTTTGGGAGAATATCAAATAATTGATAATGAATTTGTCGAAGATTGGCAAACCGAGGTGATAGTGTGATTCAAACATTTAAACTTGATAGTAACTTTAAACGCATTATAAATAAATATATCAATTTGCATTTGAATGACATCAATCCATACAGCAGTGAGCAGATTGATGCAGAGTCTTTAAGTCGATTCATGTATGAAACATTGAAATCAAGCATTGATGAAGAAAGTCAGAGGTTATATAGACTGATTAAACTGATTCAAGAAAGACCTCTTTTTCCAGTGCCAACCGTTCATATAAAAAATATTGTTGAAGAACCTTCGAATACATTGCTTCCACCAAGAACCCCAAGAGGTTTTGATTATGGTAGTAACCCTCATGATCGAATGAAGCTTCATTTTAATACTGAGTGGGTGTCATGGGCTTTAGCTCTGTTGTTGCGTCATACCAATATTATTCATCCTTCTGAACATGGTGGTAAAAACCGTTTCCATATGGTGTCACCAATATCTGATGTAGACCTTCGGTCGGTTAGTGCAAGTACTGGTGGCGGCGAATTTCTTCAACATAATGACGCTACAGTATATACCTCAATAAAGACGCTAGATGAACTTGAAGAGCATCTTCGTAAGCTTGGCACATCAATTTCAATGTCAGCAAATATATTGGGGTTATCTGAAGATAAATTTGTGTCACAAGTACTTTGTGGAAAATATTCTAGAGTCGATGCAACCATGCTCACAGGAATTGTTAACAAAAACACAAAGACATTAATAACGCTTCCTGAAATGTTACAGACATATCTTACTAAGAAATCTTTCAGTAAAGAGGATTTAAAAATTTTAGCAAAAACGCCTATTGCACACATTGCTGGACCAGCTGATGGTGAAATATCTGGTTATGTTGGAAATATCACAGCGCCTATTTTAATGAATGAATCAGGTGATATTACAGGAACATGTATTAATTTAGCTCCGGGGCGAATGGTATATGTAGGGGACAATGAGAAAGAAAAGTCATTGTTTGATAGGTTTTGTACGAATGTTAGAAATTGCCCAAATATCGAAATTTTAGTTGAGACATCTGATATTTTGTTTTTTCCTAATTTAGCATTTAGTGGACAGCCTAATGTGACTCATGGACGACAGAAAATCGCGACAGAATCTTTCAATATAGAAGTAGACGGGGTGACATTGAGGCGAAGTCTTTGTCGGCAATACCTTGTTCGTAACGACCCCATCATATTAAAGGAAATGAATTATGGAACTTGCTAATGAGATTCTGCTGTTTTTGTTTATGGCTGCGGTTGTCGCTGGCTGTATCGATGCATTAGCTGGTGGTGGCGGACTTATTACCATTCCTGCAATGTTAATGTGTGGAATACCTGCGGTTTCTGCCATTGCAACGAATAAGCTAGGCGGTGTTGGAGGCACACTGTCAGCGTCTTTGCATTTCATTAAAACTGGAGAGGTTAATATTAATGAGATGAAGTGGATGATGCTGACGACATTCGTAGGGTCATTTGTGGGAGGGATGGCCCTAACCATGATTAATAGCGATTTCCTTGCATCTATAGTGCCGTTTCTATTGATTTGTTTTGCGCTGTATTTTCTTTTCGCTCCCAATTTAGGTGAAGTCAATCAAGAGAATAAAATATCGCCTTATGCGTATACCTTTGTTATTGCTACCGCGATTGGTTTTTATGATGGTTTTTTTGGCCCAGGCACAGGGTCATTTTTTGCAATATCCTTAGTTTTCTTCTTGGGATTTAATTTGGTTAAGGCAACAGCACACACTAAGCTATTAAATTTTTGCAGTAACTTGGCCGCCTTATTGTACTTTGTTTACGATGGCGCCATCATCTGGGACGTTGGCCTACTCATGTTTATTGGGCAAGTCGTTGGTGGTCAAATTGGAGCAAGGCTGGTTTTATCCAAAGGCAAGCAGCTTATTAAGTTCACAATGATTGTTGTAAGCATTGGGATTTCGGTCAAGATGCTGGCCTTCAGTTGAATTTGCGTTTTTTCTTTATCCGGCTTTGATCTGACATGTTGGGTATGTAAGGCTTTGTTATTGATTTTTAAGGTTCGGGATAGGCGTGATTGGCGCAATAACGAAAAAGCGGCCTCTATTACAGAAGCCGCTTTTTTAATGCGTTAGCAAGTACGTGATTGGCCACTATAGATATTAAGCAAAACGTTTTTCTAGGTAGTTGATGATTTCTGAGGATTCGTACATCCACTCAACTTTTCCATCTTGTTCAATGCGTAAGCATGGAACTTTTACTTTACCGCCGCCTTCTAGCAATTCTTCACGATGTTTGGAGCCTGCTGGCGCATTACGCTTTTCAATTGGTAGGTTTAACTTGTACATAGCGCGGCGTGTTTTTGTACAAAATGGGCAGGCAGCAAATTGATATAGCGAGAAATTTTGAAGCTCTTGGTTAATCTGTTGTTGCTTTTCAGGAGCACGTTTTTTCTTAGCACCGCGAGTCAGAAGGTCAACGGCGATGATGATATAACCAAGAAGGTTTCGGATGAAATTTATAAATATTTTCATGTAGTGCACTCACTTGTTCTGAGAACGTAATTCAAAAAGGAATAATTCGATGGGCGCCATTCTAACGGGAAAGTGTCCATCATTTAAGGGTTAGATATAAATGATTTTAATTTGTGCTCAGATGTGTGTCATTATCAAGTGTGTTGAGTTAAACGAAGCATCAACTGGAGTAAGTATGAATAATAAAATTATCGGTATTATCTTAGTGATCGCTGGTGCGGCTTTAGCTCTATGGGGTTATAACATTTACGATGCAGCCAGTTCACAAGTCACTCGTGCTATCAGTGGTGATACGCCAATAGAAGCTTGGATTGGCATGGTTGGTGGTGCTGTATGTGTGATAGTGGGTTTAACTAGACTGAAATAAAGCTCAAGTTTTAATAAATAACGATTTGAATAACTAAGTTGAGGTTATCATGGAAGAGCGAAGTGAAGCGTATTTAGAGGCTTACCTCCATTCTTTACCGCTGGAAATTGCTAAAAAATACACGTCTTTTAGTGCAGATTACTTTTGCGCTGATGAGTACAACGCTAACGTTTGTGCTGATTTAATTGTACGAGGCGAAAAACAAGCTTCGTGTAGTATGAAGCGTTGGTATAGCCACGAAGGGGAAGAGATGCCAGAGATTGGTCATTTGCAAGTGGTGACTAATTGGGATGGCATTCCCGTGTGCATCATAGAAATAACTTCTGTGACCGAATGCCGATATTGTGATGTTGACGCTGAATTTGCCGCAGCAGAAGGCGAGGGTGATAAATCCTTGGCTTGGTGGCGCGATGCACACTGGGCATTTTTTTCTGCTGAATGTGAAGAGCTGGGGATTGAGCCAACGGAAGATATGTTACTTGTATTAGAGCGATTTAAGGTTGTTTATCTGTAGACTGGGGTCATAAGTTAATCCCAATTGATCTCTGCCAAGGATTCAAAGCTTGGACGAGCGAAGTAATAACCTTGAAAGAGTTTAATCCCCATGTCTTCTAATGCATGGTATTCTCCCCGTGTTTCAACGCCTTCTGCGACCACTAACATGTTCAGCTCGTTAAATAAGTTCACTAGGTTTCGTACAATAACTTGGCGCTTTTTATCTTTATCAATGTTTTTAATAAGCGCCATATCAATTTTTGTAATATCGGTTTTCAGGTCTGCAAGATGGTTTAGCCCATTGAAACCTGATCCAAAATCGTCTGTGGCGGTTAAAAAACCTTGTTCTTGATAATGCAGAATAATCGACTCTAGGTGCTTGCTGTCTGTGACTTGTTCATTTTCAGTGAATTCAAAAATGATCTTTTCTTTTGGGAACTTGTATTCATCCGCCGCGTTTAGTGTAGTCCGAATGCAAAGCTCGGGTTTGTACACCGCGTTGGGTAAGAAATTGATACTGAGTAGGCTTTGTTTGTCTATCTCAAGCTCAGCGGCTAGCTTGATGGCTTTTACACGGCAACTTTGATCAAAGCGGTATCGATTTGTTTGATCTACATTTTGAAACACCTGAAATGCACTTTCTTGGTTTAACCCTCGGACAAGGGCTTCTTGGGCAAAGATGGTTTTGGTTTGGCTATTAATAATGGGTTGGAACGCCATGGTGAAATCAAAGCCTAAATCGCAGCCAGTTGAACATTCCGCGCAGCCTAGTTTTCGAAAGTCCTTCTGTTTCATATTGCGATTCTCTTGATTTGTGCTTGAGTCAGCAGGAGATGAGTTGATGCTTATTATACATATAATCTCCTATCATAATGATTTCTATAGGGTATTAAACAATAGAGTGTTCAAGAATAATTTACCAGAGGTAGGCCATTTCTTTCAAAGATTTGTTATGGTATTGGTTTTACTCGATCTTTTTGTGGGTAGAGGCTGACGAAGCATTTGATGGTAATGATTTTTATGGGTGGTTGGTTATGAAGATTTTGATGTTCCTTGGGACGGTTAGAGACAGCACGCCACCGCGGCCTGCTCGATTAGGTGAAAGAGTAGCAAAAGCCTGTTTTGCAGGCTTTAATAAGCAATACAAGGATGATGAAATAGAGCTTGTAGATGTTTTGGATTATCCTTTAGAGCCAGTTTTTAAGCCTCATTTTTCCTATTCGACACGTCAGGTTCCAGCTGAGTTAGATAAACTCGCTGATAAAATTGCCTCTGCAGATGGTTATATAATGGTGAGTCCAGAATACAATCATTCTATGAGCCCAGCGCTGGCGAATCTCTTAAACCATTTTGGCAGCTCTTTATTTTCCTATAAGCCAAGTGCCATTGTGACCTATTCAGCAGGGCAATGGGGAGGCATGCGTGCCGCAATGGGAATGCGTACTTTCTTATCAGAATTAGGTTGTTTGCCTGTTTCGTCTATGATCCATGTTCCAAAAGCGCAAAACCTTCTTTCAGAAGATGGACACTTTATTAAAAGCAATGATGAAGCTGAATGGTTTGATTATTTTGGACGTACTTTTAGTCAGCTTGTTTGGTGGACTCAAGCGGCGTCTAACCACAAAGAGCAGGTTGATCCACTACAAATAATTGCGCCTTTCACTCAAGATCCTTCTCAGAGAAATGCTCCTTAGACTGTTTGATTAACCAAGCTGTAATTATTTCTACATAGTCAGAGGCGTTTAGTATATTTGGCTCTGTTGTTTTTTTAATTTGCCTTAGTCTAGTATCTCATTGTAACGATTAGACTTAACGAGGGTTCTATGCAATCAGTAAAGGTAATTTTTCATATCGATGAAGTGGAGAAGTGGCCGTTGCTTCTTGCCAATGTTAGAAATTTGGTAAAAGTGGTGGATGTAAGTGCTTCTTGTATTGCAGTATTGGTGAACTCAAAAGCGGTCATTATTTTTGATGAGCAAAATAGTGCTTCTTCACCGAAGGTAGCGCTAGCCAGTCATAGCGACCTTATCCAAGAATTAGTCGAGCAGGGAGTTAAATTTAAACTGTGTCAGAATTCGTTAAAGGGTTTTGGTATAGCAGCTGAGTCCTTGTCTGATGATTTGGAGGTAGTTCCTGTGGGGGTGTTGGAGCTGATCGAGAAACAAGCGGATGGCTTTGCCTATATAAAGCCATAGAGTTCCTTGTGTCGCAGAACGAAGAAGGGTCACCAAATAGTGACCCTTGTTTAAATCCATATTTTACAATCAAGCGGTGTGATTATTTGTCAGCTGCTTTTTCTGCTTGCTGTTTGTCGTAACGTTTTTCCCAGAATTCCGCTCCTTTGATTCCAAGTGCTTTTGGGTTAAAAGTGTATTCAGTTACGCCAGACGATTTTTGCTCTTCATAATCACGCAATGTTTTCATGGTCGGTTTTGCCATAAAGAAAATAGTGATAATTCCAACAATGTTTAGCCAAGCCATCAGGCCTACACCAACGTCACCTAGGTTCCAGATGTAACCAGCCGTATTTACTGTACCGTAAGCCACCATGAACATAATAAGAAGCTTAACGAAGGTTAAAGAAACATTGATGTTCAAAGTACGGCGCAGGTATGCGACATTGGTTTCTGCGATGTAGTAATAGGCCAATATAGTGGTGAATGCAAAGAAGAACAGAGCGATACCGACAAAAACAGGACCAGAATGCCCGAACACACTTGCTAGTGCCATTTGGGTGAAAGCAGGAGACGCAATAATCGTAGACGCATCAACATTTTGTACAATGAATTGACCGTCAGCCAAGGTGCCTTGTACGTTGTATTGTTGCGTGATTAGAATCATCAAAGCCGTTGCTGTACAGATGAATAATGTATCCACGTAAACAGAAAAAGCTTGAACAAGACCTTGTTGTGCTGGGTGCTGTACTTCTGCGGCAGCGGCTGCATGAGGCCCAGTACCTTGTCCCGCTTCGTTAGAGTAAACTCCACGTTTAACCCCCCAGCCAATGGCAGCACCAAAACCTGCCTGCGCTGTGAATGCGTCAGAGAAGATCATGCCAAAGATTCCAGGTACTTTGTCTAGGTTTAGGAAAACCACAATCAGCGCCATCACTATGTAACCTAATGCCATGAATGGAACGATGATTTGAGTGAAGTTTGCAATGCGCTTTATGCCACCAAAGATAATGAAAGCCAATACCACTAAGATAACAGCCAAAGCCACTAATTTAGTTGAACCTACTTCACCAAAAGAACTTGAAACAACAGTCCCTTCGCCGAAGATTTGTACTACCGCGTTACCAACTGAATTGGCTTGGATGCCTGGTAAGAAAATACCACAAGCAATGATGGAGGAAAGGGCAAACAAGACACCTAACCAGCGCCAACCAAGGCAGCGTTCAAAGTAGTATGCTGGACCACCACGGTATTGACCATTTTCGCTGACTTTATACAGCTGACCTAGTGTGGACTCTGCATAAGCAGTGCTTGCTCCCAAGAAGGCCACAACCCACATCCAGAAAATTGCACCTGGACCGCCAAAGCCAATGGCAGCAGCCACTCCTGCTATGTTACCTGTACCAACTCGACCAGAGAGAGACACGGCGAGTGCTTGGAAAGAAGAAATGCCTTTGTCAGAATCGTTGGAATTGAGCAAAAGTGAGCACATTTCCTTGAAATGACGAACTTGAGCAAAACGCGTTAGTATTGAATAAAACAAGCCAGCGCCTAGGCATAGATAAATTAGGGCAGGGCTCCAAATGACTCCGTTTAAGAAATCAATGAATGCTTGCATAGATAGTCCTCGATAAGATTTGCTCTGTGAGCTTTATTAAGTTGTTATGTTTGTTACTAAGGTGCTGTGAGAGGCGGGTTGTCGCCATTATTTTGCGGAATGTCTTTGTGAGGAAAGGTATATTGCGCATAAAAAGTGCACCGTAGTGGGGCGAATTTATCACGAAAAAGAAATGAGATCCATTTGTAAGTCGAATCATTGCAATGAATTTTATGAAAAAAACGCTATTTCCCCCTTTATCTATTTGACTGATTTTTTATTTTTAAAATTTTTTATATCCATTGCATCCAAAAGAGTTATTTCCTTCGTCTTCTTTTATGTAAGAGCAATTAAACTAAGACAAGTCGGAGTATCAAAATGAAATTACAGTATAAAGCAGTCGCAATGGGCGTAGCGGTTTTATTAGCACCAGTAATGAGTTCAACTGCTTACGCAGCTAATTTATTAACAGATAAATCTGGGATGACGCTTTACACCTTTGACAAAGATTCAGAAGATAAATCTAACTGTTATGATGTCTGTGCTGCTAAATGGCCACCTTTCATTGCAAACAAAAATGCTAAAGGTAAACAAGGCTTTGGCGTGATTGACCGTGAAGATGGTACTAAGCAATGGACATATAAAGGACAGCCACTATACACTTGGTCTGGTGATAAGAAGAAAGGTGACACAAAGGGAGATGGTCTTGGTGGTGTATGGCATATAGCAACTAAACCATCTAGTTCTTATTAAAAGTCTAGGCAACATATAAGCGACTATTCGCGTTTATATTTTTCTTTCTGTATGTATTAATAGACAGCGTTTCCGGACTCGGAGCGCTGTTTTTCTGTTGCATCTTTCTATATGGGTGTTATTTCATAGTAATGAAGCAAAAGGTTAATTAGTGGATAAAATCGAGTGGGGTCATGAAGTTGATGTTTTGTTGTATCGTGTGCAGGCACAAGATAAACAAGCATTACAGCTTTTGTATGAATTAACCAGTAGCAAGTTATTGGGATTAATTTTTCGTATCGTTAAAGATGAATCCGAGTCGGAAGACGTATTACAAGATGTTTTTATAAAAGTTTGGCTACAAGCTAATCAATTTAATGGTAAGGGCAGTGCTTGGGGCTGGTTGTGTGTCATGGCTCGTAATAGCAGTCTAGACCGATTAAGAAAAGTGCAAAGGCATCCGAGCGTTTCGACTGATGAGGATGAAGCATTACTTGACTCACTTGTTGAAGAGTTTGATGGGGCTACCAATATTGCTATTAATCGCTGCTTGATGACGCTAAAAGAACAAGTAAGAAAAAGTATCTTGATGTCCTACCTTCATGGTTACAGCCATACTGATTTAGCCGACAAGATGGCTATTCCCTTGGGGACTATGAAGGCTTGGTGTCGTCGAGGCTTGAAGGAGTTAAAATTATGTCTGGAAGCTTAAGATATAAAGACCCAATTATTTGTGATTATTTGGCAAGTCAGTATGTAATGTCAGTTCCAACGCCACATGTTAAAGCTAGGATTGAGTATCTACGCCAGCAAATTCCTGAGTTAGATGATGCGATTATTAACTGGTCAGAAAGTGTTGCTAATATCCATAAACAGATACCTGGAAAACAACCTTCTGTTAAAGTTTGGAAAAATATCGATAACTCTATTACGCAGCCGTCATATAAAACGAAACACCCGACTGCGGGGAGTTCATCTTGGTGGAATAATTTACTTTTTTGGCGCTTGACGGGAATTGGGGCGAGTGTTGCTTCACTTGGTTTGGCTTTAGTTTTGTCCGTTGATATTCAAAAAGCGAATGTAATCGCTCCTTTGATTAGCTCAGCGCCAAGTTATACCGCTGTTATGTCCCCTATTAATGATGGTATTAAGAACAGCGATGATATTCGTTTTGTTGTGAATGTTTACCGAAAAACTGAGACCAAACCTTCTAGATTGTTTATACAATGGTCAGAAAGAAAGCCTCGCATGAATATGACGGAGATGCATGTATGGGCGCAAGAACAGGCTACCGGTAAAATGGCCTATATCGGTGTGGAGACAAATGGTGCTCAGAGTTTGTCCCTAAACAAAGCGACTTGGACCGCTGTATCAAATAGTAGCCACCTTATTTTTACTACTGATACGAATAAACCTAACTCTGAAAATACTTTATTCTCAGGGCCTTGTATTCAGCTATCTAGTTGGAAAAAGAATTCTATTTAATCGATAGGGCGTTGTCATTTGTTGCATTGCTTTTTGATAGCAAGACATTGGTCATATGATATGCTGAATAATAGTTCACACATCAAATCTAAGTAATGGAGCCGGTGGCTTTGGCAAAAAAAATCCCGATGCAATTCAATGCACCGGGATTTTTTCTACGTCTTCTAGATGAAACGGTTAATTGTACCTAGTAGGTATGGATCAAAGATGCCTTCTGGGAAGTCTACGTTCATGACTTTACCAATGGTGACAAGAAATATGACCAAACAAACCGCAATCGTAGTGGATTTCACATAAGTTGCTGCGGCGATAAATCGCAAGAATAAAAGTGAAAACACAAAGGTTGTGGAAATAAAGCCAAATAGGTAATAGCAATAAGCAATCACAAAAAAGCCCAAAATATACACTAAGTTAGGTGTCAAGCTTGCTGCAATTTTCTTGTGAGGCTCTTTAATGTAACCACGTATTACCATTATCACCGACAGTAAAACAATGGCGATAGCAATAATGGGGAAGGCTTTCGTTAATGTAGACGAATCCCAGATATCGATTAATGCATACGTACCTGAAATAGCAAGAGTAGCAATAATTGCCCAGTCGGCCCAACTTACTGTTTTGACATGTGTGTCTTCGTTTTCGTCTTTCAACTGTTCTGGTTTTTCTTTTAACTTTTTCTTTTTCAGAATAGGTGGTAAGACAAATCCAACAATAATCAAAGCTGCAATAATGATTACGCCAGGACGAGTGAACCAAGAGTAGCCATAGAACTGGATGCTTTGGAAGAAATAGTTTTCTGCACCCGAAGACAATACAAAGCCGATCAAGAAAGCTGGTCTAGGCCAATTTGCGCCTTTCATCATTACGCCAATAGCGGCCACAACACCTAATAGGAGGAAGTCTCCAAGGCTGCGCGTTGCTTGATAAGCGGCAAACAAGATCAATGTCAAAATAATTGGAGTTAATACAGAAAACTTAATGTAGGTTAGTAGCGAAATAGGGCGTGTGAAAAGAATACAGAACATAGCCCCAAGAATATTGGCTAAGGCAAGTGACCAAATAATGGTGTATGTCAGATCAAGGTGAGTCGAAATCATTGACACACCTGGTTGAATACCAAGCAGCAACATACCACCAAGGAACACAGCCGCCGAACCGGAGCCAGGTACACCGAATAGAATCGTTGGAATCATACTGCCTGATGCACAGGCATTATTAGCTGATTCTGGTGCAATAACACCACGGATTTCACCTTTACCAAATTGCGATGTGTCTTTACTTGAGTTTATGGCGAAACTGTATGTCATCCAATCCACAACAGAACCGCCTAAACCTGGAATGGCACCAATTAAACTACCAAAAACAGAGGACTTGCCAACCAAGGGTAAGTTTGCAAAAACGTCTTTAAAACCTTGTTTTAAACCATGCCCCAATTTATTGGGTGACGATGCAATCGCACGATTTTGAACCAACAGGCTAATGATTTCAGGTAAAGCAAAAATACCCAAACCAACAACAACAAGAGGAACACCATCGTAAAGGTAATCAATTCCCAAGGTAAAACGGAACTCACCTGTTGCAGGTGCGCCGCCAATAGCACCAATCAAAAGACCAAAACCACAAGCGGCGAGGCCTTTAAACACATTAGCACCTGATAAGGCGGCAACAACACTAAGGCCCAGTAGCGTTAACATAAATAGTTCAGCGGAAGAGAAGGCTAATACGATTGGGCGTGCTACGAGAATGAACACACTTAATACAATCGCACCAACCACTCCACCTATCATGGAAGATAGAAAAGCGGCAGATAAAGCTCGCGCCGCTTGTCCTTTTTTCGCTAGTGGAAAGCCGTCCATAACTGTCGCTTGCGAAGAACTGGAACCAGGGATACCCATTAGCACTGAGGTAAAGGTATCACCTGTAGGTATTACTGCAACGAGCCCCATCAGCATACCAAGACCAACGGAAGGTTCCATTCCATATAAAAATGGTAAGAGTAACGACATGCCGGCAATACCGCCAAGTCCGGGAATAATGCCAACCACTAGACCAACTAGTACACCTGTAATCAGGTAGGCTAGGTGGGCCACTGACATTATTTGATCTAGGGCGCTGAGGAACTCAATCATTAACAATTTCTCCTAATCTCTATATTACAGATTGTAATCGAATTTCGTTTTTAGCCAGTTAGAAATCCAAGAATACATCTCAGGAGAAACTGTGATGGCATCATTCAGATATTGAGCGGCATCAATGCCCATAACGTTTTGGTATGGCCCTATTTGTACTTTAGAATCTTTAATGAAAGCAGGGTCCTTCAGCATTTTTTGAATGCCTTTTTGATATTCAGAAATAATATCGCTAGGTGTATCTGCAGGAATAAAGATGACTTTCTGGAAAGCAAAACCAGCAGCTAAGAATTTTCTGTAAGCTTTGTATTCCATACCTGATGGCGCTTTACCAAATTTCTTCGCATACACTTCTTCAAAAGTAGGAAGGTCTGGGAATGCAGGGTCTCTAACGATGTTACCTTCGTTATTAAGAATTCCTAGAGAGAAAAGTGGCACGGCTTTGTTGTTTTGAACAAGATCGACCACTGAGTTCATATAAGCAGAAGAGGTTTGGAAGTCGATTTTCGCTTCGCCGCGCTCGAAAGCAAGACGACCAGCTCCGCGACTTTTCATACCAAAAACTGGCTTGATATCTAGATCAAGCATCTCAAACGCTAGGAATACTGGTAGCTCTAAGCCCGTTGGGCTTTGAGAGCCAAAAGGTAAAGTCACACCGTCTAATTTTGCAATGTCATCTGCAGATGACACACCAAACTCTGGCTGAATATAAACGACACCACCTGTTGGGCTTGCCATTAACGGAATCCATTTATCAAAGTTATAACGAACACGTTGATCGCCTAACATAAATGGGAAAAGAGTTGATGCAGATGTACCAAGGATGTCTTCACCATTACCTTTAGCGCGTTTATAGAACAAGTTTGTTCCAGTAATCGAGCCGCCACCAGGTTGGTTTTTGATAACTACCGTTGGGTTACCTGAGATGTTTTTGGTTAGATTTGGGGCAATAAAGCGAGCCCAAACATCTGTACCACCACCAACACCAAACGGAATGGTCCAGTTGATCGTCGATGGAACTTCGGCTGCTAGAGTTTTAGCTGGTAATGCCATTAAGCAACCAAAAGTTAGGACAGAAGCGCCAATGATTTTAGAAATTTTTTTCATCGATTTCACCTTTCTTGTTTTTATGAATCTTCAATACTTTAATATTGCTATATTGAAAGTTAGTTTAGATAAACCGTACCTGACATTATTTTTTTAGCTGTTCGAATTACCGATACACTATTTAATGCAGATGGGTCGTCCTCCTTGCGTTGAACGCTTAGCTCTATTTTTCCCGAAGGATGTTCAAGCGTGAAAAAAGGCTCAGAACCTTTATTTCCTATAAGCTTGGCTGCTACCGTACCTGGTCGGCAGCATGCTGTTACAATAGCGATACTTCCCGTCACAGCTAAGGCTTTGTGGCATTTGTGTGGAACAAAGTAGCGGGCATTGATAGCCCCATCAAAGCGAGCTGGAGAAAGTAAAATAGGTTTTGGAATGACGGACTTTGACACATCGCCCATGCCCATAAGTTTGCCAGCCTGAAGGCGAATCACTTCTAAACGAGCCATGAATTCTACGTCGCTGTCTAATTCTGCTGGCGTTTCGTATCCTGTTTTTCCAAGATCGCTTGCTTGGATTAAAATAACCGGAGTCGCAGCATCGATACAGGTTACTTCAATGGACTCGATAATGTCGGATACGTTGCCTGTTGGAAGTAGGTGGCCTGTTTTAGCTCCTTCAACATTGTAGAAGGTAAGTTCAATTGGGGCGCTTGGAAAATTTGCTCCACTGATAATGGTGTCACCAGCGTAATTGACCTTGCCATTTGGTGTTTGCACAGTAGAGTGAATGATTTTTCCTGTATTAAGGTTGTGAATTCGTACCGTTGTTTTGCCTTCGCTAGCCGGAAATAATCCTGTTTCGATTGCGTAAGGAGCTACGCCAGCCAACATGTTGCCGCAGTTAGGTGAGAAATCGACAGACTTTTCAGTGATAGCAACCTGAGCAAACAAGTAATCAACATCAGCGTCTGGGTGGGTGGATTTGCCTACCATGGCAACTTTACTGGTTAAGCTATTTCCGCCGCCAATGCCATCTAGTTGAAGTTCATGGCCGGATCCCATGATTTTCATTAAAACATCAGCGCAAGCATCTCGATCTTGTGGAAGATCAGATATCTGCAGGTAGGGCCCTCTAGAAGTGCCGCCACGCATGATGATGCAAGGTATTGTCTGTGACATTTTTAGTAAACCTTTATTGTTGTAATATCTTGTCGCTAAAGTCTCATAATTTGTATTCGTGCATCAAATGCAAAGATAAGTCATAATTGATAACTAAAACGTATCAATGGTGGTGGGAATGCATCAAATAGAATTTAAAGATTTAGTCATATTCATACGTATTGCGGAGACCGGAAACTTTCATGATGCCGCTGAATTAACCTTTTTATCTCAGCCTGCCTTAAGTCGAAGAATGCAAAAATTAGAAGCGATATTGGGGGCGCCTTTGTTTGAGAGAACCACTCGAAAAACATGGTTGACTTCTGTCGGACGTGAATTTTTACCGAAAGCGCGGCGGATGGTGGAAGAATTCGAGCTGTCTGTGTTGGGGATAAAAGATATGGCGTCTCAACAAAAGGGAAAAGTGACCATAGCTTGTATTCCAACTGCTGCCTTCTATTTCTTGCCCAGTGTTATCAATGTTTTTAATGAGCGTTATCCTGGAATTCGGATTCAAATTTTAGATGAGAGTGCCAACCATGGATTGGAGTCAGTAATTCGTGGCGATGCAGACTTTGGTATCAATATGGCTATTGCCCAACATCCAGAGGTGTCTTTCACGCCACTACTCGACGATCCATTTGTGGTGTGCTTACGTAAGGATCATCCATTATGTGAGTTGGAAGAGGTTTCGTGGAAGGATATGGAGCCGTATAAATTGATTAGTGTTGGGCGTGCTAGTGGTAACCGAATTTTGCTGGATAAGTCCTTAGCAAGAGATCAAGTGCAGCTCAATAGTTTCTATGAGGTCCAACATTTATCCACTTCTCTGGGGTTGGTTGAAATGGGATTGGGAATATCCATTGTCCCCAAACTGGCTATGCCATTAAGTAGTGCATCTGTATTAACTTCTAGGCCGCTTAAAGGGCAGAAAATAGATCGTTCCATTGGGCTTGTTAAGCGAAGCTCAACCTCTGTTTCCTCTGCTGCCGATCTATTTATCAATATATTGTTGGAACACTGGTCGGCGAATTAATTTATCTTTCACGATCGTGGAAATAGGCATTTTAAAAATGCTATGAACTAAACTTAGGTAATTACGCTCAATAAGACTAGTATGGGGACTTAGCTTAATAGCGTTCGCTATTAACGCATACCCATTCAAGGACTGTTATGTCTCGTTTTCGAGTTCGTTATCAAACGCTTGAGTTTGATAAGACCGATATTCATGTACGTACATTACGTGATAATCAAGAGTTTTCTGATGATAATGATGTTGCTTTAAATTTAGGTATTTCACCTGCTGTATGGCCTTTGTTTGGCGTAATTTGGCCATCAGGTGAAGTCCTTGCTCATCTAATGTTTAAGCATGAAATAGAGGGGCTAAAGATACTGGAAGTCGGTTGTGGGATTGGGCTTGCAAGTCTGATTCTGAATCATCGGCTTGCAAATATTACGGCAACAGATTATCACCCAGAAGCGGGTAATTTTCTTAAGGAAAATGCACTGTTAAATGGCGACCAGCCAATCCCTTTTATCAGAGCAAGTTGGCAGGATACTAGTACTGATCTGGGCAAATACGATTGCATTATTGGCAGTGATATTCTGTATGAGCGTTTTCATGTTGATCTTTTATCGGCGTTTATTGAAAAACATGCTGCCGAAAATTGTTTGGTTATTTTGGTAGATCCTGGGCGAGGTCATCATGCGCCCTTCAGTAAAAAAATGGTGGCTTTAGGTTATACGCATACTCAGCGTAAGCCTGACAATATTGATTATTTGGAATCTACTTTTAAGGGGCAAATATTGAGTTATCAAAAGGGAATTGCAAAAGTTTAATAGGGTTTATGATAAAAGAGCGAGATAAAAATGCCGAGTATTATGCTCGGCATTTTTATTTAAGTGTTATTACTCAGTATCAGGAATATTGTATTTTTTTTGATTATATAACCATGTGCCGAGTAGAGGATGAGCAATTGCTCGGTTAACTAAATCTATTCCTACATCATTACTGGGTAATAAGGTTTTGTTTTCATAGATAAAGGTTTTTGCCGGTTTGTTGGGTTGTAATACTACTACTTTATTACCCCTCATATAGGCTTGATTTTGATTAAACTGCATGATGGCGCGGCCAATATAATTATCACTTGCTTTGGTCATATCTTGTCCAATCATAGGAGTGTTTGAGTCTATGCCCATTAATGATAAAAGTGTCGGTGCTAAATCGATTTGGCTGGCAATTCGATTGTCTTGTTTGGGTTTAATTCCGTCTCCTAAGATAAGTGCCGGAATGTGGAAGCTAGTAATTGGCACTAGCTCAGGGTGTCGGGTTCTAGCATCATGATCCGCAACGATTAAGAATATAGTGTTCTTCCAATAGTCTTCTTGTTTCGCTAACTTGAAAAAATGTCCGATGGCGTGATCTGCGTATTTAACAGCATTTTCGCGAGTGGCTTTCGGGGAGTTGTATAACTCGATTTTATTATCGGGAAACTCGTACGGGTCATGATTTGATGAACTGAATACTAGGCTAAAAAAAGGCCTGCCTGTTTTTGATTTTTCAACAAAATCTTGGTTTGCTTTGGTGAAAAGGTCTTCGTCACTTACTCCCCAAGAACCTACGAATTCTGGGTTAACAAAATCTTTTTCCTCGATGATCGATTGAAAACCATTACCCAAGAAGAAGGATTTCATATTGTCGAAATGAGCTCCGCCACCATAAATGAAGTTACTGTCGTAGCCTTGTTGCCCCAGTAATTTAGCCAGAGTAAAAAAGTCTGTTTGTGAGTTTGGGAGCTTTACAGTACTGCGTGCGGGTGTGGGAACAAATCCTGTTACGACCGCTTCAATGCCTCGTACAGAGCGTGTTCCTGTAGCATAGAGTTGGCTGAAAGACCAACCTTCAGGAACTAATTTATCGTATTCTGGGGTTAATGGAAGACCACCTAAGCTGCCAACAAATTGTGCACCTAAGCTTTCTTCAAGAATAATGACAAGGTTTTTTGGGCGCTCAAAATGTTTTGTGGCTATTTGCTTGTGTAAGGTTGGATATTCTGTTGAAGGGAATTGTTCTTGAGTCATTCCCATGGCTTGGTGAATTTCGGTAATGATTTGCTCTTGTTGCATCTTAGGATAAAGCTCGAAAGAACTCACTTCATCGGCGATCTCGCTGACGGCATACAACAATGAATATGTGGAATTAAGGGTTAAACTATTAACCAAAGGATCATTAGTAAAGGCGGTGTAGCTAGGGTTAATTGCTCGATGTTGTAAACTGGATCTAGCACCAAGGAAAGCAAGTAAAAAAACAATTACCATCAATATGGGGCGTTGATACCATTTGGGTTGTGGTCGATGAAAAATATGCTGTTTTTTAAAAAATTTATACGATAAGACCACCGTAATGATAGTAACCAATGAGGTTAAAAATAAAGTCAGTTTATGGCCTTCGGCCAACATAGAGAAAACTTCTTTTGGATATATTAGGTATTCTACAAAAAGTCGATTGGGTCTTAAGCTGTATTCGTCAATAAAAGCGGGAGTAGATGCTTCCATGAAAATGAACATGATAAAGGCTGCGGTTAACCAAATTCGAGTAAGCACATCCCAAACTTTGTTGATATAAGGTATGCCTGAGATTAATAAGCTAATCGCGGCCGGTATACCAACAATAAAACATATAGATGCGACATCAATTCGTAAGCCAAAGCCTAATAATGTTATCCAGTTATCTGTGCTGCCTACTCGATCAGACTGCCAAATCATTAGTAGAAGTCTACTTAGGGTTAGGCAAAAGAGGGTAATGGTGAAAAAAAACAAATACGGTTTGAGTGGTGACAGGGCTCGTCTCCACAGGTTGTTGTTTTGCAGCATATCATGTCCAGTGAATAGATTAAGCGTGCAAATATATAACAATATAAGTAAAAATAAAGTAAAAAATAAGTTTCTACAATCAAGTGGCCCTTATTCTAGAAGTTTTATGTCAAGTGTGATTAATTTGAAGACTACGCTTACAGCCTGCAATTTAAGTAATAAAAACGGTAAGCGTTTGTTTTATTACAATGTAAAAGCCAGTTTTGTTTTCTAGTCTTTTTTCTCTATCGTAATTTCAAGGTTTTTAGTGGTACCGGCAAACCATTTTTGTACATACAAAGTTCCCATGATCGGCGCTTTTCCTTCTTCTGGTACTTCCTGATAACGCACGCTATTTTTGGTTTCTTTCTCGTACTCAAATGTGATGATTGTTTTCGTCATAATATGATCCTTAATGGGTTAATTTGGGGTGGAGGTATTTTTGAATATGAGGGCTTTCAAACCGCTTTCGATATCGATATCCATAAACTCTGGAGGATTGTCGAGTCTATATTGAAACTCTAAGCAGGGTGCTTCTTCACGCATGCCATCAATTAAGAATTGAGCCGGGATGCTTGGGTCGTTGACACAGGCTAGCACTTGACCGTTTTCAGTTAGTAGCTCTGGAAGGCGTCTTAATATTTTCTGATAGTCTTTGGTTAAAGCAAAGCTTCCGCGTTGGAACGTCGGAGGATCAATAACAATGAGGTCGTATTGACCATATTTTTTTATCTTTCCCCAAGATTTGAAAATGTCATGGGCGAAGAATTTTACTTTGTTTGTGTCATGTTGATTGAGGCGATGATTTTCTCTGCCTCGACTCAGCACAGATTTTGCCATATCAAGATTTACAACAAAGTCCGCACCGCCTGAAATGGCGGCAACGGAGAAGCCGCAGGTATAAGCAAAGAGATTCAGCACACGTTTGTTGCGACTGTTTTCTTTTACCCAACGGCGGCCATATCTCATATCTAGAAAAAGCCCAGAGTTTTGGTTTTTACCTAGATCAAGCTGAAAAAATAAGCCGTCTTCATTCACAACTTGCTGTTCTTTAAAGTCACCCCATAGACACTCTGTTGGACTTTGCTCTCTGCTTCTGTGCTGAAGGAGTACAGATCTGGCTTTAGCAGTATGCCACTCCGTTTGTATCGTCCATTTGATAATTTCATTATTTAATTTATCTAATGCTTCAGCGGAAGGTTCTTTAAAAAGAGAGATGAGTATTTGGCCATCTAGCCAGTCGACAGTGATTTGCTCAAGGCCTGGAAAGCAACGGCCACGTCCATGGAAAAGGCGTTGGACCCCTTGAGGTGCTTCCGCTAGCTTGATTAAGACTTGTTCAGAAAGTGTTTCGAGAGACTGCGTGTCCATAAAGTCGATGTTCTAATGCTAATAAATAAGACCACGTATTTTACTGATAACCATACAAGAGGCCAGAAAAAGCCTGAAAATAAGACTGGTCGAGCTGAAAAGTGGGGAGAGGAAATGCTCATCGAGCCAAGCACTTTGGCTCGATGAGGTTGGTGCGGTTGATTATTGAAGCTTCCAGCGGTAAGCATCAATCAACAAAAAGACCACTAGGCTCACTCCCATGACGGGTAAGCTGAATCCCAGCGCAATGGCAATGACTGTTGTGATGACTTTTTGAAGTGTAGAGAGTCTTGACCATGCTTGAAGCAAAGGTTTTGAGGTAGAGCAAGCCTGTGGGCGACGAATCCACCACATTCTGTATCCCCAAATGATCATGAAGCATAGAGATAAACCAAATGCTGCAAGAATGATTTGGTTTGCCAACCCGAATAGGATTCCCATGTGACCATCGATTCCCCAACGAATCAATTTAGCAACAATAGGGAAGATGGCAAAGTCAGCGCGGCTGGTTACTGTCATTGTGCTAGCGTCGACAGCAACACTGTCTACTTGTGTAGGCCAAGAGCGATCGATCTCTCGAACGAACCAAGCTTTATCTTTTGTGCTAGAGGGTTTGATTTCGAGCTTATTAGCGTCGATACCTGCCTTTCTTGCTGCATTTAATACGCCATCAAAAAGTAGGTCTGTGTTTTCAAACTTTTCGGCTGGTTGTTTTGCTTGTGCATGTTTGTGACTTGGGTGATTTAAATGATCAGCGTGCTCATCCGAAGTCATGGTTTTGTGGCTGCTTGCGCTTAAATCTCTATCAACAGAAGGCGTTACCCAACCGATACTTGAACGCAGGGTGCCAATATTTGCACCAGCCCACTTAGACCAGGTTAATCCGGTTATCGAAACGAATATCAGTCCTAGAAAAATACATAAACCGACTTGGTAATGGCGTCTACGTTTGCGTAGATGTTCTGTTCTACTGGCAAATTCCGCTTTATTTTTCTTGCCACCTTTGTACCAAAGGAAAAGGCCACCTAGTGCCGCAATCCAAAGCCAAGAAGCCGCAAGTTCGCTGTAATAGCGGCCGAATTCTCCCAGAAGTAACTGGCGATGCATAAAGTCGATGGTTGTTCTAAGGGGAAGAATACCACTTGTACCGTATACGGCGAGGTTTCCTGTCACATTTAGAGTGACTGGATCAATGAAAATGGCTCTAGCCCCAGAATGCTGTGCACTTGGGTCCAAGAACATAACTCGGGTGGTGTCACCCTTTTCTGGAGCAGGGCGTACAGCGAAGAGCGTTAAGTCACTTTTCAGGTAAGACCTTGCAGCGGCAATTTGCTTAGCAAGAGACTGATTTTCACCAACACTTTGCGTTGTTAATACATCTTTATAGATGATGTTCTCAAGCTGTGGGGTTATGACATAGATAGTTCCAGTAAGCGCCGCTACAAAAATGAAAGGCGCAACAAAAAGACCAATATAAAAGTGCAATCTGGTAATGAGAAGAAGCATAGCGTTTGAAGAAGATTCAGATGCTTTGCTTTTAGTTTGTGTCGACATATTTTATTTCTCGTTCCATAGAAAAGGGCAAAACAACGCCTCTGAGTAAGATCACTCACTTTTCTATTGTCATGAAAGACGCGCGCAAAAACGCTGGCACTGGTGTGTCAGGAGCGCTGGCGTCGATTTTGTTTAAACTTAAATGAAGATCAAGAGGTTGCTGGAGGCGCTCTAGGCTGTATTGAGGTAATAGGCACATCGTATTTGTGCGAAAGGATAATCGTGACGATATTTGGGTAAGGGCTTGGTATTAGTGGTATAAGCTCAAAGGTTTTGGCATCAATCCAGTTTAAATGGAATAGGAGTGAACAATAGCCACAGGCTTCTAGTAGGTTCGCGTTTTCGCCATGGTTGTGATGTCCATGATGTCCAGCATGAACAGGACTCTCTTGTGATGTTTGATGATGTGAATGCTTTGCAAGCATCTTATCATGTATGTGACTCGACATTGGCATGTCCATAGACATGCTTCCCATGGGCATCATAGTCGAGTGAGGAGAGAGGGCGTTGCTAATCTGTGAGAAAAGTGGGGCAAAATAAATAAGAAAAACGGCAAATAAGCAAACGCAGACGGCAAATCGCGTAAGCATATTTCGACGAGTTTTTAATTTTCTGCCTTCTAATGGAAGGCTTTTTAATTGAAAATTCACTGCGCGTTTATCTTAAATAAAAAAGTGAAATTAGACTTTTAAATCGGCTGCGTGTTCTTCTGCAGAAGATACGATGCATTCCCCAGCAAGATTGGGTGCTACGCCGACAGAGAAGCCGTCATTTTGCATGCCTGGTAGCCACTTTTCCGCCCAAGCTTCGGGGGTGATCTCTAAACAGGTAAAGCCTTGATAGTCCTTATCTGCCCAAGCCAAAGCCAGCTGCGCAGCAGGCCAAATAGGCAATACTTTGTCGCTACCTAGGTTGATAATTAGGCAGCCCTCAGTATCAGCAAGCGTCCATAATGATGAGCCTTTTTTAATAAGATCAATTACATGATCGTAGCGTTGGCTGCTTGGTAAGCGGTAGAAAGTATCATCAAGAAGGATGGTGTTTGACATGAATGGAACTCAGGCTGATAAAAAAGCAATCTTAACACATTGACCAAAAAGAGTGATGAGTTCTATTCGGCTTTTTTAGTCAATGTGTTGGAGGTAACGTGCGTTAGGCAAACAGGGTGTTTAGCTCTTTAAGGTGGTGCTCTTTTTGTTGGTCTGCCATCCAGCTGCCTAAAATACCGTTCTTAGCCAGTTGAAATAGCTCTTCTTTCGTTATCTTTGTATTCTTGATCAGTGATTGGTAGTTATCATTCATATAACCGCCAAAATAGGCTGGATCATCTGAGTTTACTGTTGCGTGAAGGTTAAGTGCGAGCATGCGTTTGATAGGATGGTCTTTCATGTCATCCACAACGCAAAGCTTTAGGTTTGAAAGAGGGCAAACAGTGAGTGTTAAATTACGCTGTTTGATTTCGTTAATGAGCTTGTCATCTTCCAATGCTCTATTGCCGTGGTCAATTCTATCTACGCCGATCTGCTCAATTGCTTGCCACACATAGTCTGGTGGACCTTCCTCTCCAGCGTGCGCGGTTACTTTCAATCCAAGCTTCTTAGAGGCTTCAAAGACGTTTAAAAACTTTTCTGGTGGGTGTCCAACCTCTGAGCTATCTAGCCCAACAGCATCAATCCAGTTTAAATAAGGTTTGGCGAGTTCTAGGGTTTCAAACGCGCTCTCTTCACTTAGGTGTCTTAGAAATGACATGATAAGTTTTGATGTCATTCCCCATTGTGTCTCGGCATCTTTGAGAGCGTTATAAATGCCTTTAATTTGGGTTTCAAAGCTGACACCGCGAGATAAATGGCCCTGTGGGTCAAAAAAGATCTCTACATGAACCACATTTTCACTGTGTACTTTCTTTAAATACGCCATGGTTAGGTCATAGAAGTCGACTTCATGAAGAAGTACAGACATGCCTTGATAATAAAGGTCTAGAAAGTCTTGAAGGTTGGTGAATTGGTAGGCAGCTTTTAGCTCTTCGACCGTGTTGTATTTTAGTGACACTTTGTTGCGCTGTGCTATGGCGAACATCTGCTCTGGCTCAAAGGTGCCTTCAATATGTAAGTGAAGTTCGGTTTTGGGCATTTTTTGGGATAATTCGATCAGTGTTTCCATAGGATTGCCTTATGCTGCTTTGCCTTTCATTTTTAAATATAACGATAAATACGAAGATGAAAAAGAATGAGTCGTTGTGTTTAGAGTATAGCTCTTAGAAAAATCGGCAGAATATACAGCCAGCATGGCTGGCTGTATATAGATAATGAAGGGATTAGTGAGGAATTTCGTCTGTAATGCCTTCAACGTACCAATTAACTTGAGCAAGCTCTTTATCTGTTAATGAATGATTGGCAGGAACAGCGATGTTGCCTTTGTTGTCTTTAATAGGACCTGTGAATGGTTTGAATTCACCCGATTTGATGGACGCTAATGTTGCATCGATTTTAGCTCGAACGTCTTTAGGCAGGTTCGGGTTAATAGACGCTAACGTTAGCATGTCATCTTGAAATCCACCCCAGAAATCTTTAGGTTTCCAAGTGCCATCCATAACGGCTTGAACCTGTTTGATGTAGTAGGGCGTCCAGTTGTCACGTACAGAAAAAATGTGAGCGTTAGGAGCAAACTTGCTTTGGTCTGAAGCTTGGCCGATAGCGCGTAAGCCACGTTTTTCTGCTGCAATAAGTGGTGCAGGGCTGTCTGTATGTTGAAGCATTACATCCACGCCTTGGTCCATTAAAGCGTTTGCCGCATCGGTTTCTTTACCTGGATCATACCAAGTGTTTGCCCAAACAATTTTCATTTTTACGTCTGGATTAACACTCTTTGCCCCCATGTAGGCGGCATTTATATCGCGGATAACCTCAGGAATTGGGAAAGAACCGATATAACCTATAGTGTTAGTTTTGGTCATCATGCCCGCAGTTACGCCTGAAATGTAACGACCTTCGTAGGTGCGAAGAACATAGGTTCCAAGGTTTTTAGAGAGTTTGTAACCTGTGGCGTGCTCAAATTTTACTTTAGGAAAGCGTTTCGCCACTTTCACTGTCGGGTTCATAAAACCAAAAGACGTTGTGAAAATGAGATCGTTGCCAGCTTTGGCTAGTTGAGTAATGACTCGTTCAGCATCGGCGCCTTCAGGTACATTTTCAACATAAGTAGTTTTTACTTTGTCACCAAAATATTCTTCTAAGCCTTTTCGTCCCATGTCGTGCTCGTAACTCCAGCCAAGATCTCCGACTGGACCAACGTAGACAAAACCCACTTTTAGCGGTTCTTCTGCTTGAACAAAACTTGCTCCAGCTAAAAGCCCAACACCGACTAACAAACTTTTCAGTTTCATTGCTTGCTCCTTTTGCGCCCGAAGGCTTTTTATTTAATGTGATTAAAGTGATTTTAAATTAGGCCATTTGTCTCGGGTCGAAAGATTTACCCAGCGATCTTGGGGCCAAGAGTTTTTCTTTGAATTTGTCGGCGCTGATAATGACCATCACTATGACAGTGGCGACATATGGCAGCATAGCCAACAAGTTTGGGGAAATAGACCAGCCTAAACCTTGCAGAACCAGGTGCATAATACTGGCTAAACCGAATAAATAGGCGCCTAACATGATTCGACCAACACGCCATGAGGCAAAAACAACAAGAGCAAGGGCAATCCAACCTCGTCCTGCTGTCATATTTTCTACCCACATCGGCGTATACACCAAGGACATGTAAGCACCAGAAATGCCAGCCATGATACCGCCGAACATTACCGCTAAATAGCGCACTCTGAGTACCTTTATACCAATTGCATTCGCTGCGTGAGGATTTTCACCTACCGCTTTTAGCGTTAAGCCAATACGGGTTTTGTTGACTATAAAGATAAGCGCAAAGGTCATTATGAAAGAGCTGTACACCAAAATGTCATGACTAAACAATATACGGCCAAGAAAAGGAATGTCTGATAGCAATGGAATGGCAATAGGTTGAAAGCCCTGAATGGTTTGACCGACAACCCCAGAGCCAATGAAAGCGCTTAACCCTGTACCGAAGATGGTTAGAGCAAGTCCAGTTGCCACTTGGTTTGCTCCAATATGGAGGACAAGCACTGCAAAGATAAGGCTCATTACACAACCCATGATCATAGCGGCAAGTACGCCTAGGCCTGCGCTTCCCGTACTATACGCGGCTAAAAAGCCTACTACTGCGCCCATGAGCATCATGCCTTCTTGGCCAAGATTTAATACTCCTGACTTTTCACAAATGACTTCTCCCAAAGCAATAAAGAGTAACGGTGTGCCGGTTTTTACAGCGGCAAATAAGATTTGTATGATTAGATCTGAGTCCAAAATAGGCTCCTAATTTGTCGCTTGATTAGAAAAGGCGAGGCGATTATTGATGAAAAAATCACATGCCAGTAGAAAGAAGAGTAAAACGCCTTGAAACATACTGACTACGGCAACTGGAATGCCCATTTCAATTTGTGCTAAATCTCCTCCCATATAAAGTACCGCCATAAATACAGCTGCAATAATTGCCCCCAGAGGATGTAAGCGACCTAAATAGGCGACAATGATAGCTGAGTAACCGTAGCCCGGTGAGACATTAGGAACCAGTTGCCCTATTGGTCCAGTTGTTTCACTGACGCCAGCTAGGCCCGCTAAGGCACCAGCAAAAAGCATGACAACCCAGCTGAGCTTTTTGCCGCTAAAACCAGCATATTTCGCTGCTGGCTCATCAGCACCGAAAACTCTAATTTGAAAACCAAGGTGTGATTTACTCAAAATGAACCAAGCAACAAACGCAGCAATGATTGCGAATACAATGCCAAGATGAATTCGGCTGCTTTCAAATAGGGTTGGTAGTAGTGTGGCATCTGAGAACATGGCAGATTCAGGGAAGCCAAAACCTTGTGGGTCACGTAAAGGTCCGTGTACCGCCCAAATAAGCAGATACAAGGCGATATAGTTAAACATGATAGTGGTTAGGATTAAGTTTGAATTAAAACGTAATTTTAAAAAGGTAGGAACCGCTGCCCAAATCATGCCAGATGCGATACCTGCTAATAGAGTAATCGGCAGGGCAAGAGCGGATTCTGAATTGACAAAATAAAGCGCCATGGCTGATCCGCCTAGTGCCCCCGCTAGAAGTTGTCCTTCAGCGCCTATGTTCCACATATTAGCTCGGTAGCATAAAGAAAGACCGACCGCGCAGAGCAGTAATGGCCCCATTTTGACGAACATTTCTCCAATGTTGTAACTGTCTGATAGTGGAGCGATCAATAATACATGTAAGGCCTGTGATGGAGATTTACCTATAGCAGAAAATAGAATACTGCCAAAGATTAAGGTTAATGCGATAGCAAGTAGCGGGGAGGCCACTTTCATTAATGAGCTTGGCTCGGTACGAGCTTGAATGCGTATCATGCCTGGGCCTCTTGTTCTTGTGAATGAGCGGACGTGTCATTAATAAACGTTCCCGCCATCCATTGTCCTATTTGATCTATATTGGTTGTTTGAGTTTTTACCACAGGAGATAAGTAGCCATCACAAACCGCGGCCATACGATCAGCTAACAGAAAAAGCTCATCTATATCTTCAGAAATAAGAAGGATAGCTGCACCTTGATCTCGAAGTTCTAACAGGGCTTGGTGAATAGCAAGGGCCGCACCCACATCGACCCCCCAAGTTGGGTGTGCGCATATAAGTACTTTGGGGTTTTGACCAATTTCGCGTCCCATAATAAATTTCTGTAAGTTGCCGCCACTTAAGCTTTTGGCTTCAGAAAATTCACCATGACATTTTACTTTATACTTGGCGATGAGTTGGGCGGTATAGTCTTTGATACTTTGCCATTCAACAAGACCGTTTTTGACAAAACCATCACTGTGCGTTAGCAAAGTATTTTCCGTTAAACTCATTTCTGGAACAGCGCCTCGTCCCAATCTTTCTTCGGGCACATAGGCCATACCGAGCTTGCGACGAGCGCCAGCGTGTAAATGACCAATGTGAAGATCGCCAAGTGATAAGCTTCTATTTACATTACGATCATCTTCACCGCTTATTATCGCCATTAATTCATCTTGACCGTTGCCGGCAACGCCAGCAATACCAAGAATTTCTCCGGACTTTAACGAAAAATTAATGTCTTTAAGCGATGTTCCAAAGGGTTGCTTGGCTGGAAGTGATAGATTGTCAACGGTAAAAACGTTTTCCGTGCCTTCTCTTTTTACGTATCCAGCATCTTGCTCGGCAAGATCTCCTACCATCATTTTTGCAATTGAGGCGGGGGTTTCTTCATGAGGAACACATGTATCGACGACTTTTCCACCACGTAAAATAGTGGCTTTATGACAAATTTCAGTAACTTCGTGAAGTTTGTGGCTAATGAATAAAATGCTGCAACCTTCGCTAGAAAGTGTGCGCAAAACACCAAATAGGCCTGTGACTTCTTGTGGGGTCAAAACAGAGGTTGGCTCATCTAAAATGAGCAGTTTTACCGACTGAACAAGGCAACGCATAATTTCAACACGTTGTCTTTCACCTATCGACAGGGAGTGGACATATCGGCTTGGGTCGACGTTTAATCCATACTCTTTAGAAAGCTGAGTGATTCTTGCTGACAAATCGCCTATTTTATTTAATTGGACTTTACTTAAGCAAAGCTCAATATTTTGGCTAACGGTTAGTGTTTCAAATAAAGAGAAGTGTTGAAACACCATGCCTATACCTAAATCACGGGCAATAGATGGAGATTTAATACTGACTTCTTTCCCATCCCAAATAATGTCGCCTTTATCAGGAGCAACGACACCATAAATGGTTTTTACCAAAGTGCTTTTGCCTGCGCCATTTTCACCCAGCAAAGCATGGATCTCTCCTGGCATTAGAGTCAGGCTAATATTGTCATTAGCAAGGCAGCCTGGGTACTGTTTGGTAATGCTGTCAAGTTCTAGGCGTGATACCAAATTGTGTTTATTCAATGTTCCGGCACCTTATTATTAAGCGTTAGATGAAAGAACGCATTTCTTATTTGTATGCGTATTGGTACTAGTTGGTTCTAATTTTTATGTCTCATGCACCAATTTGGACTTAATGTTGCCTTTTTTGGTGCGAAAAATTAGGTGCTTTTAGATAACTTTGACCGATTAGTTAATGTTTTTGATTCGTTTCTAGTTATATAATATGCAGTTATCAATATTCATGCCAAAAAGCAGATTGCACGATGGCGCGTAGAATACGGAATAATTGTTAGATTGTCTTTAACCCTTAGTTTTTTTCTAACGATACTTTTATAAAGAGGTATTTTTTGCGGGAAACTTGCTTATGGTTTTAAGCAATAGGAAAAAAGTGGCTGGTTATGTAGAATGTGCGGCTTGCCAAGGTCTACATTTATTATGCTGCATTATTTTGCCAATATGAGTTCGTGAATATTGGCATTTAGCTGGTTTATCTTTAAACACCTATAATAAAGTATAAAGTGCGAGGCACTGTGTTTTCATTCATGAACAATATGATTAAAAGGCTTCTAACTTTGGGCTTTGATGACCAATATGGAAATGACCTCAATCAAAAACATGTGGTGAACTTTTTCTACATGATGTTTGCTGCTTTCTCTGTTTTGATGCTGGTTATTTTTGTCTTTCGTCAGATGCCTTATATGGCTCTTTTTTGCGTCGTATGTTTAGTCCTTGCTTTTGTTGGTCTTCGTTACAACTACATGGGGATTTTCGACCGTGCTCAGTTGATCATACCTATTCTCCTGATGATTCAAATCACAGTTTTTAGCGTGCTTTATTTTAGCGCTGAGAGCGCTTTCCATTGGTTATATATCAACGTAATTGTTTATGCTTTTGTGGTGTTTAGCACAGAGCAGCGTTTTATAAAGTATTGTGTTGTTGCTGCCGCTATTATTTTGTTTTTGTGTTGTGTTTTGCTTCAGATGGATAGTATTTATCTAACTTTGTTAGATCAAAGAGCCATTCGTATCTTGGTTTTCTTTAGTATCGCCTTCAATTTTTCTATGGTGGTGAGCCTGGTTATGAAGCGATTGAAGTCGGTTAATCAGCACTTGCGAGCGTTAGCTGAAAAAGATGAGTTAACAGGGTTGGCTAACCGTAGAAAAGTCTTGGCTGATGCGGTGAATATTTTTGCTGACTCGGTAATGAACCGAGAGTCATGTGTTTTTGCGATTGTGGATTTGGATCACTTCAAAAAAATTAATGATACTTTTGGTCATGAAGCTGGGGATTTAGTTTTGGCCAATGTGGCTGAGCTTATGGCCTCTGTCATGCGTCCCCATGATAAAATTGGCCGCTATGGTGGAGAAGAGTTTATTGTTATTATGCCTGGCACGACGTTAAATGAAGCGGAAAAAATCATGGAGGATATGAGGCAAGCGGTAGAAGATATGCTGATAGAAACTGATCACGGTATTGTTATCCCTGTGACGGTAAGTATTGGTTTAGCGGCTATTACTTCTAGTATTTCCCGTTATGAAGAGATATTGGCTCAAGCAGATAGAGGTTTGTACATGGCTAAGCGAAATGGGCGAAATCGCTTGGCTATGCAGGCAGAATACCAATCATAAGCAAAGAAATTCTTAAAAAATGGAATATATTTTCTTTTCTATGTTGACATATGAGTTGTCCACTTTCTCTGTGGATAACCTTGTTGGCTAATCTATTTTTCCTTTATTTTACGTGATGAGGCTCACTTGCTGCAGATACTTTTTCAGTGTTCTGATTATTGGATTATTAATAAACCCCAAGGAATGAGCTTTCATGCTGAGTCAGAAGATACTGGAGTAATGCAGTTTCTTGCTTTGGCTTATCCTGAGCAAACTTTTTACCCTGTTCACCGACTTGATAAGATGACCTCCGGTTTACTAGTCGTCGCTTGTCATTCGGTGGCGGCATCTATATTTGGAAAAATGTTCGAGAAACATGAAATGGAAAAGCGTTATTTGGCTTTATCCACTAAAAAGCCGAGGAAAAAACAAGGTACCATTGCTGGTGGTATGTCCCCAAGCCGAAGGGGTCAATGGAAATTAACTCAAAATACTGAAAATATGGCCATTACCCAGTTTTTTTCTACATATTTTCAAGGGCTTAGGTTATTCATTATTAGGCCTTTGACGGGGAAAACTCACCAGATAAGGGTTGCCTTAAAGAGTCTTGGTGCGCCAATCTTAGGCGATCTTAGATACGGTGGGGAGCAAGCAGATAGAGGCTATTTACACGCATACGCTTTGCAGTTTAGTTGGCAAGGAGAAGTAAAGCGTTATGTCTGTTTTCCTGAGTTTGGAGTCCATTTTTCGTCAGCGTTGCGTGATTTTGTTGCCGCTCAATACGATGAGTCGTTACTAAAATGGCCTGCTAAAAAATAAATTAATATAACTCAGCAGGGTTTGTTCTGGCTGAGAAGGAATTTGAATGAAAAATGTTTTGGTTTATTGCCGACAGGGGTTCGAAAAAGACTGTGCGGCAGAATTATCGGAAGTGGCTAGTAGCAAGGGATTTTATGGATATGCAAAAGTTGTTTCTGATGCAGGATATGTTGTGTATAACTTTGATCAGGCGGATGCTGGCGAGGCATTGATTCAACAACTTGATTTTAATCGCCTTATCTTTGCTCGTCAGATTATTGCTGTAAATGATGTGATTGAATTAGAGCAAGGCGGTCGTGTTGAATCCTTGCTAGAGGCGGCTCGTGAATTGCCTCTAGCGGAAGAAATTTGGATTGAAACGGCGGATACTAATGAGGCTAAAGCACTTTCCGGTTTAATCAAAAAATTAGAAAAGCCGTTGCGAGAAGGTTGGAAAAAATCAGGTGTGCTGCGTAATAAAGCGATTGGTGTTCGACACCATGTTTTTATGTTGGATGGTGGGGCAGCCTATTTGGGAGTGTCTTATGCCGTTTGTCGTAGTGAATTTCCAATGGGTATTCGGCGTTTGCGCTTTCCGGCGGCAGGCCCGAGTCGTTCTACATTGAAGTTAGAAGAAGCTTTTTTGCAGTTTGTTCCAGAAAAAACGCGTGAAGCTGATTTGACTGAAGGAATGACGGCGGTTGACCTTGGTGCTGCACCAGGCGGTTGGACCTATCAATTCGTGAAAAAAGGCATTCAAGTGATTGCTATTGATAATGGCCCAATGCAAAAAGAGTTAATGTCTACGGGGTTGGTTGAACATGAGAAGGCTGACGGCTTCAAATATGAGCCGCCTTATACGGTCGATTGGCTAGTATGTGATATGGTTGAAAGGCCTATTAAAGTGGCTGAGCTGATGGCTAAATGGCTATCAAGTGGCTGGACAAGAAGGGCGATTTTTAACCTAAAATTACCAATGAAAAAACGTTACCAAGAAGTGACCTTGTGTTTGCAAGCCATTGAAGACTTATTGAGAAAATCCGGCGTTAGTTATCATTATCAGATAAAGCACCTCTATCATGATCGAGAGGAAGTTACGGTCTGTATTATGGTTAAATAATTTTTCTCTTGATGTTGAAAAGGCCCCATAAACAAGTAGTTTATGGGGCCTTTTGCGTTTCATTGGTATTATTCTAGCCAATAAAGGTCGCTCTTTATTAAATGGAATCCCTAGCTCGAATAGGAGAGTAGCCCATAGCTTCTTCCATTAGGCTGTCTCTATCATAGATGTCATTACGGAATTCCAACATGCCATTTGCATTTGGGACGACAGTAAAATATACCAAGTAAACTGGGATATAAGTTGGCAGAGTGATGACCGTATTGCTGCCTTTTTTGAGAGAGTTGTTCATTTCATTGTATTGCTTAGTGCCTTTGGTTATGGCTCTAGCAAACTCCATTGGTTTTTCTAGTCGAACACAGCCAGAGCTAAAAGCGCGGTCTTTTTCGCGGAATAGATGTTTGGATGGTGTATCGTGTAAGTAGATTTCGTTTTTGTTAGGGAACATAAACTTGAATTGGCCAAGAGCATTGCCTTCATCCGGCTCTTGTTCAAAGCGGTATGCCAGTTTATTTTCACTAATGGCTTTCCAATCTATTTTGGTTGAGTCTAGTTCTTTCGCACCTATGCTCCAGCTTGAGTAAACTTTATAGCCATGTTTTATAAGATAGCTTGGATCAGCTTGTAGCTTAGGTAACAAATTTTCACGTGCGATACGGTGTGGAACTCTCCATGTCGGATTCGTGACCATATAAGTCATTAATCCTTTGAACACAGGTGTTTTTCTATCAGGCTTACCTATCACCGCCTTCATTGAGGTGTGTTCGCCGTTTAAATGCATATCGACTGTGTAATTAGTTAGATCGACCCAGACTCGGTTTGCTTCGAGTTCGCTTGGTAGCCAGCGCCATCTCTCTAGGTTGTAAGCAATTTGCTTGGCGCGCGTTTTGAGCGGCACATTCAGCATTTCAATGGTTTTAGAACCTGCCGCGCCATCAGCTGTGATGTGATGCCGACGCTGAAAACGAACAAGAGCGTCTTTTAAGCGTATATCAAATTGTTCTTCATTTACTTTTCGGGTAGAAAAACGAATATCGCCTAGCTGTACTAATCTGGCTCTTAGTTGAGCCACTCGCGGACCCTCGTCTCCAAATGACAGTGGTACGCCAGCGGCTACGAATATGTCATTTTCTTTTGCTGCGAGGTCTTGGTAATACACTAACCATTTTTGTAAGACCTGATATTGCGGACTACGTGGTGCTAATAAAGGCAACGAATTGACCATATCCGTTACAGAGTCCAGATAGAGCAAATCTTTCCAATTATTATTTGGAGCATCAAGTTGCCAATTAGGGTCAATAAGCAAAGGTTCATATCGGCCATTACTCAAGTCGTGGGCGTAACTGGTTAAAGCAATAGTGGTTATTACATCCATTTCAGCGAGCTGCTGAGGTGTCGGTTGTTTCAACGCCAAATATTCTTTGATGATATTGGTATGGTAATGAATTGGGTTGAGGCCGTGAGAGTGAGATTGCTCAAGAATGTCGATCAGTTTATAAATAGACAGACTGATCTTTTTGTCCTTGATCCACATTGGTTCATAACCACGAGCTTGGTAGGCTTCAAGTACGCTATTATTTGGCAATGCTTGACCAGCAACAGGAGTGAAAGCATTTAATGTCAAAGATACTTGATCTTTAACGCTACTTTCCATTTGCGATTCACTTGGAGGTTCGACAATAAATTGTTTATTTGAGCTAGTAGTTGAACAAGCACCTAATAGTAAACTCACACAAAGTAATGGAAGGAATTTTTTTGCGGATGTCATTGATGTTTCCTTTTTAATGAATCGATATCTTTGGGGCTTGTGTTGTTTTCTAATAATGACAAAATGTTGATTGCTTCCTCTCGGCTGTTTCCGCAAATGTAATTTTCAGCGGTAAAGTCGGAGCAAACTTTTGGTCTTGATGGGTCATTGAATATGGCACAACGATAATCGTCCAAAAGTTGGATGCAAGGCTCTCCCGCTGCCTTGCCGTTAGGCATTCCTGGTATGGGAGATGATATGGAAGGTGAAGTGCAGCAAGCACCGCAGCCTGACCGGCATTGCATAATTAATAACCTTTAAAGACAGAATGATAAGTGTAATGCTTAAATTGTCGCTTTACTGTTTTTTTACAAATGATCAAGAGAAGCTGTATTTTAGAGTATCGGTATCGTCGCTCATAGGGGATAATCAAAAAAATATGTTCGAAAAAGTAATGAGCTACTTTTTAAAATAGGATTTTTGAATGAATGTAGTGAGAAAAATTTTAGTGGTCGAAGACAGTCCTGTTGTGCTTAAGGTGCTTGACCATTTGCTCTCTCAAAATTCAACTTTCACACCGGTTTTATGTGCTACCTATCAAGAAGCTGAAGATCAGTTGGAAGGAGGTAATGAAGCCTTCTTTGCCGCTATCGTCGATCTTAATTTACCGGATGCGGAAAATGGCGAAATTGTTGATCTTGTCCTGTCCAATAAAATTCCTTGTGTGGTATTAACCGCAAATTTTGATGACGACTTACGCCTTAAACTTTTACATAAAGGTGTATTGGATTACATCGCTAAAGATAGCCGCTACTCCTTCAATCATGTGATTAAAGTGATTGAGCGTCTGAGAAAAAATCAAGGTATAAACGTTTTAGTGGCAGAGGATTCTTCCACCAGTCGCCTCTTTATTAGAGTGTTGCTTGAGCAGTATTGCTTTAATGTCATTGAAGTTGAAAACGGGCAAGAAGCACTTGCTATGTTGGAGAAAGACTCAACTATTAGCATGTTGATTACCGATTTCAATATGCCCTTGGTGAACGGTTATGACTTAGTTCGTATGTTAAGGCATAACTCACGATTCCAAGACTTGGTGATTATAGGCCTGTCTGCTGAAGGTGATAACTCATTGTCTGCAAAATTCATCAAAGCAGGAGCCAATGATTTCCTTAAAAAACCTTTTTATCATGAAGAATTTCATTGTCGGGTGATTCATAGCCTAGAAGCGCAGGAGATGCTCGAGGCTATTCGAGACTTGTCATGCATTGATCCTCTGACCAAGCTGAAAAATCGACGTTATTTATTTGAAGAAGGGGAGAAAATATTCCTTAGCTCAAATAAAGACATCTCTTTGGTGATGCTCGATTTAGATAGGTTCAAAGAGATAAACGATACCTATGGCCATTTAGTGGGTGATAGCTTATTAACTTTAGTAAGCCAAGAAATGCAGACCGCATTTTATGATGAGTTGGTTTGTCGATTTAGTGGAAAGAAGTTTTGTATCTTGTCTGAAAGCGGGCTTAATCTGAAAAGTAAAGTAGAGCATTTTTTGGCGGATATAAAGTTGAAAGAATTTACCGAAGCCAAAATTTCAATCTCTTTTAGTGCAAGCTTATATTCGCAATCGACGGAACATTTTGAAGACTTGGTGCGTAAAGCGGGTCAGCTTTTGCGGCAAGCAAAACAAACCGGCCATGATGTATTCGTTTTCTAAACAACGTTATTTTTATCAATAATGCTCATCGAATATCCAGTAATTATGCAAACTGTTTATTTGGGCTTTTATCCTAGTGTGATGTCCTTATAGTTGTTTACAAGGCTTTATTAAGTTTTGATTCCTGAAAGGAGAAAGACAATGAGTAAGACGCTAATTATTGGTGCGAGTGGTCAAATTGGTCAGATGGTTACAAAAACCTTAGCTGAAACTGATGAGGCCGTTCGAACGCTTGTTCGTGACAAAAGCAAGTTGAATCATATTAAGAGTAGTGGGCTTGATATTGTAGAAGCTGATTTAGAAAATGATTTTAGTCAAGCTTTTGAAGGTGTTGATACTGTTATCTTTGTCGCTGGATCAGGTGTTTCAACGGGGGCTGATAAGACGTTATTGGTTGATCTATGGGCCGCTAAGAAAGCTGTAGATTATTCGAAACAAGCGAATGTTAAGCATTTTATTATGTTGAGTAGTATTGGTGCTGATGACCCTGATGCAATAGCGTCTGATATTAAGCCCTATCTCGTAGCGAAACATATGGCAGATCAATATTTGATGGTGTCTGGTGTACCTTTTACTATTGTGCGTCCTGGACCATTAACGAATGATGAAGGTCAAGGTAAAATTACCATTAGACGGCCTGATAATTTAGAAGAAATGTCGATTCCTCGGTCTGATGTGGCTAAATCTACATTATTTATTCTAACTAGGGACGACCTAAACGGAAAAATATTTGAACTCTTTGGCGGCACTTATGATGTAGATACTGTGCTGGTTTATTAACCTGGCGGCAAGAATTATCTGATATAATTACCAAATGAACGAAAAAATAGCCCCCCGAAAACTGAGCACTTTCGAGCTTGCTAGACTACGAAAGCAAGTTGTTAAACTGCGTGATAAAGGTTTTTTGTTGAAAGAAATATCAGAAGTGACTGGAGTCCATATCGACACCGTTGGTCGTTGGTATAGAGACTACTTGAAACGTGGAAAAGACAGCTTCGAGTATAAGAAGCGTGGCCGCGAAGAAGGGGGGGGCGCAGCTTAACCAAAGCACAAGAAGCTCGCATCCAGCAAGAAATCACAGACAAAATGCCGGATCAGTGTAAGTTGAATTTTGCTTTGTGGACGCGGCGGGCAATCCAACAACTCATCAAGCAATTGTGGGGAAAGAATATGCCCATTAGAACGATAGGAGACTATCTAAAACGCTGGGGTTTTACACCACAAAAGCCGTTGAAAAAGGCTTACGAGCAGAACACACAAAAAGTTTCAAAATGGCTTGAACAAGAGTACCCTTTAATCAAGGAAAGAGCGGAGAATGAAGGCGCGGAGATACATTGGGGTGATGAAACAGGCACTCGTAACGACTGTCAGCATGGTCGTCGTTTCGCTCCCAAAGGCAAAACACCAGTCCAAGTTATTCCAGCGAAGCACTGCCGTCTCAATATGATCTCTTCTGTCACAAACCAAGGAACGCTTCGATTTATGACCTATTCCGATACGATGACCGCTAAGGTATTAATTCGCTTCATGAAAAGACTCATTTCCTCGTCGAAGAAAAAGATTTTTCTGATACTCGATAACCTTCGAGTCCATCATGCAAAGTTAGTAAAAGAGTGGTTGGCTAAGCCAAAAATCAAAAATCAAAAATCAAAAATCAAAGAGCAAATAGAAGTCTTTTATTTGCCAGCATACTCACCTGAACTTAACCCAGATGAATACCTAAATTGTGATCTAAAAGCAGGTATCCACACTGGTGATGCGCCAAAGAATGAACAAGCTTTAAAAGGAAGAGTGATCTCACATATGAGAATGTTACAGAAGCATCCAGATCGAGTTAAAAAGTACTTTAAGCATAGATCAATTTGCTATGCTGCTTAGCAGATATAAAAAACCGCTGGGTTAATAACTTTAATATTGCTTACAAATGTAAGCCCCAATAATGAACTGACCACATAATGTTTTTTATTGGGGCTTAACTCTTAGCTATGCTTAGAAGGTGGCTAAACAAAGAGGCGAACCATCATGTTTACTATTAAAATCATTGGAATCGATTTAGGCAAATCTTCTTTTCATCTTGTTGCTCATGATCATGCTGGACGAGAACAATATCGAAAACGACTTACACGATTTAAGTTGGTAGAATATCTTGCGAATATACCCCCAACCATTATTGCAATGGAGTCTTGCGGAGGCTCTCATTGGCTGGCACGTCAGTGTCAAAAATTTGGCTATGAGGTCAAACTCATCCCTCCTCAGTACGTAAAACCTTACGTAAAGACCAATAAAAATGACTACATTGATGCGGACGCCATTGCAGAAGCTGCGATGCGGCCTAGCATGCGTTTTGTGAGTATCAAAACAGAATCGGCCTAAGTGATCTCGGTGATTCAAAAAATACGTTTGGACTATATCAAAGAGCGAACAGCCTGCATGTCTCGAATAGGCACTATTTTATTAGAGTTTGGACTCAGTTTTCCGGCAGGTCATGGCAAAATAAAGTCTGTGTTCCAGTGGCTGGCAGAGAAAAACGCCCCATTGCCTAATGCTGTTCACTTAAGCTAAATAGCATTACGAGATACCGGATATCTTGTCTTTGATTGCTTTACCATACGAGGCCTACTAGGCCTCGCTTTCTTTGATTCCAAAAACAAATTACATATCCCTGATCTTAGGTCTTTAAGCCGCATTCCAGTCTTTGATTCCGGCTTTGCCGCCGTCATTACGATTAAATTCGAAGCAATGTAAGTAAAAGCCATCTTAAAACGTATCTCACTTGCGCGCTGACCATGTGTTGCTGCTGTATGGCTCGCTTCTCGGCGTACAACATTGTAGGCCAATAACATTCCCCACATTTCCTGGTAGATTAAGTCAACGGTCTTACTGCGTAGCGTAATGGCGTTATTAAGCATCGAAGATTTGATATCGCGGAACCCTAACTCAATTTCCCAGCGTTGCTGATATAACAGAGCGATTTGGTCGGCTGTGTAATCACTATGAG